>NZ_JARESX010000009.1:0-140764 GCF_046026435.1 Paraburkholderia sp. RL17-381-BIF-C
TAGACACGCGATACCGGCGGCGATACACGCGAACGGATTCGCACCCGACGAACCGGCCAGACGCACGGTCGAGGTCGAGGCATTCTGCTCGTGGTCCGCGTGCAGGATCAGGATACGGTCCAGTGCGCGCACCAGTACGTCGTTGACCTTGTACTCTTCGGCCGGATTGGCGAACATCATGCGCATGAAATTCGCGCTGTACGACAGATCGTTCTTCGGATAAACGAACGGCTGGCCCACGGTGTACTTGTACGCCATGGCCACCAGCGTCGGCAGCTTCGCGATCATGCGGATCGCGGAAATTTCACGGTGCTCCGGGTTATTGATGTCGAGCGAGTCGTGATAGAACGCCGACAGCGCGCCGACGGCGGCCACCAGAATCGCCATCGGGTGCGCGTCGCGACGGAAGCCACGGAAGAAGAAGTGCATCTGGTCGTGCACCATGGTGTGCTGCGTGACCGTTTTGACGAACTCTTCCTTCTGCTGCGCGTTCGGCAGTTCGCCCTTGAGCAGCAGATAGCAGGTTTCGAGGAAGTCGGCATTCTGCGCGAGGTTGTCGATCGGATACCCGCGATACAGCAACTCGCCCTTATCGCCGTCGATATAGGTGATCGCGGAATTGCATGCCGCCGTGGACATGAAGCCCGGGTCGTACGTGAACTTGCCGGTCTGGCCGTACAGCTTGCGGATGTCGATCACATCCGGTCCAAGCGTGCCCTGATAAATCGGCAGATCAATAGTCTTGTCGCTGTCGGAAAAGCTCAGCGTTGCGTGTGTCTTCGAGTCCATCTACATGTTCCTTTTACTTTCACATCGCACACGTGCCGGCATGTCCGGTCGTCATTGAACGTCTCGGCATGCTCAGGCTCCGGTACGCATTTTAAAGTCCGCAGGGCTCCGAATTGCGACGATTGACTGCAACAATCCATCTCGACCGACGCAACATTCGTTGCCTTTTTTCCGTGGAACGCGCTGCAATTTGCCGCGAAACGCGCACCAACGTCGCACGCGTCGACGCGCCGCGCCCGCTTGCGGACTGCCAGCAAAATGAAAGCTGGAACACTTACTGCAACAATGTTTTGCGGCAGCCGGACTGCGAAGGCATGGGTGCATCTGCGATACTGAATCCGTGTTTTGCTTCCCCTGCGAACACATCGCTGTCTTTGGCCCGCCGTTTCATGGCGGGCCTTTTTAATCAGCCAGAAGAACAGGAAGGACCCGATGAACGCATCTCTCGAAACGCTATTTCCGGATCATGTGCACAGCGACGAAAACATCGTCACCGCGCTGAACCACCAGGATATCGTCGTCGCATTGTCCGCGGCGCTGAAAACGCAAGACGTAGCGGTCTTGCATATGCTCTACCCGCGTACCGACGCGCGCACGCACCGCAGCCTCGATACGCTCGTGAACGTGTTGCACGGTCACGGTCTGCATGAAGTCGCGGATCTGATCTCGGACGAAGCGCACTATCTGCTGTTCAAGGACCCCGTGAAAGCGTGGAAAGCCTTCCACGAAATTCGCAACGATTCACTCGCGATCGGCGTGCATCTGTACTACCACGGCCTCGTCGGCGAAGCGGCGGAACGTGCGCTCGACAAAGACGCGCATCGCAAGCCGTGATATCGGGCGTTTGAATCGCTGCCGGTGCCGTGCCGGTGCGCTGAGTTCGCTGCAAACGCGAAAGCCAGACACCGGGGTCGGCCTCCTTCGTGCAGTCATTGCACGATCTTTACGCGGCCGTAATGCGCGCGGTACGCCGCGTTACACGCTCACGGAGCGAATGAACTCGTCGACGTAGCGATTGAACGCCGCCGGATGCGCGAGGTTCATCCCATGCGACGCGCCGCGCACGGTTTCGCGGCGCGCATCCGGCAACCAGATTTGCAGCGCGGCCACGGTCCGGCGGAACATATCGGGACTTTTTTCGCCGTCGATCAGCAGAACTGGACAACGCACCTCGGCGGCTTCCTCCGGAACATACGCAGGCAGTGGATCGCGAAACTGACGGGCGAGCGTATGCGCGTTGTCGGTCGCCATCCTGCGAAAGCCCGGTGTGCTCATGGCCCAGAAGCCGGGCCGGCTGACCGAATCGACAAACAGTTGCAGACCGGCCTCCACCTCGCCGCTTTCGATCAGTTGCGCCGCTTTCGCGCGCAACGTATTGGCCGTCTCCGGCAGACTCGCGGGCAGCCGGCCGGCAATCTGCAACGGGCCGCCCGGATCGGCGAGCGTCAGCGTACGCACGTGCCGGGCATGACGCCGCGCAAAGTGAAAAGCCACGCAACCGCCGCGGGAATGCCCCACCACATGTGCCGGCCCCGCGCCGAGTCGATCGATGAATTCAGCCACTTCGTCCGCATGCTCGCTCCAGCTGAACGGCAAGCCGGAATCCGTATCCGCCGCCGGCCAGTAGTGCGTGAGACTGACCGCGACACAACGGTAGTGCTTCGACAGGCCCGCGAGTTGCGGTTGCCAATAGCGGTAGTCGCACAGCGAGCCATGCACGAACAGCAGCAGTTCGCCCTCACCGGCTTCCACGTAAGGCATGTGCAAACCGCTTCGCAATTCGATGAAACGCGATGATGACGACGGCGACGAAACGGCAACGGATTGATTCACGGCTGGTTCACGGACAGCGCGGCAACGCCTGACCAAGCTGTGCCGGCTCGAAATGGAATGGGGAGAAGAAACGCGTATGCATCCCTGAAATTGGGATGCGAAGCGTATTGTCACACAGCCGGTCGCTCGATGTGGCCGCCCGATTCAGCGGCTGGACTGGGGCGATGCCGAAGCAGCCGCGCGACGGATCCCGCGAGGGGCCCAGGAAATCATTCGTAAGCGAGTTCGTCCAGCAGACCGGCTGCGGCCGCCGTGCCTGCGCCACGCACGGCGCACGTCAGCGGTTCATCGGCGACGCGCACCTCGAGGCCGATCTCGCTCGTCAGGCGGCGGCTCAGGTTGCCGAGCAGCGCACCGCCGCCCGTCAGCACAATTCCGTTATTGGCAATGTCGGTCACGAGTTCCGCCGGCGCCGTTTCGAGCCCGCGTTTGACCGCGCCGATGACCTGGCGCAGCGGCCCTTCGATCGCATCGGCGATATCGTGGTTGCTCAGTTGAACCGTGCGTGGCAAACCGTCGTCGACGCTGCGTCCGGTCGCGTTCATATGCTCACGCGGCACGTCGCGCACGGCCGAGCCGATGTTCTTCTTGACGTGTTCAGCGGTCTGCTCGCCGAGCAGCACGCCGTATAGATTACGCACATAGCTCACGATCGCCATGTCGAAGCTGTCGCCGCCCACGCGAATCGAACCGCTATACGCCATGCCGCCGAGCGCGATCACGCCGACCTCCGTCGTGCCTCCGCCGATATCGACCACCATCGAACCGGTCGCCTCGGACACCGGCAGACCGGCGCCGACCGCCGATGCCAGCGATTCGCCGATCAGACTCACCTTCCACGCGCCGGCCGCCACGGCCGCCTCCTTGATCGCGCGACGCTCGACTTGGGTCGCGCCCGCCGGCACGCACAGCGTGAACGCGGCGCGGCGGCTGAACAGCGGCCGCGGGCGCGCCATGTCGACGAATTGCCGGATCATGTGCTCGGCCGCGGAAAAGTTGGCGATCACGCCGTGGCGCATCGGCCGCACGGCTTCGAGATTGGCCGGCTCGCGGCCGAGAAGCTGGCGCGCCTGGGTGCCCACGGCCGCGACGCGTTTCGGCCGGTCCGAGGCCTCTTTCTGGAAGCACACCACGGACGGCTGGTTCAGCACAATGCCGCCGTCGTCGGTGTAGATCAGGGTATTGGCCGTGCCGAGGTCCACCGTCACGGAATGACGGAACAAGCGATCGAAAAGCGGGTAATGCGGCGTCGGTCTGGCCATAGGAAGGCTCTGATGTGTCGTTATCCGCCCATACCGGGCAGTCTGGAAAATGCGCCCCCGGTCACCCGAGCCGCTCGGCACACCCGCAGGAAGTCCCGTTGAGAGGACGTCCTGCCTGGCGTTGCGCGGTCCGCGCGGCGGGGGTGATTTTCATGCTTATGAGCCATTAACGGCAAGCAGATCGGATTCTTTAGAGCCGTTTTTCAATCAGGGCCGTGTCAGCCGCGCGACAAAGCGCCCAGCGCGTGTTCCAGCGCCTCCTGGCCGAGCGCGACGCCGTCGGCGTTAATCGTGTGGCCAATACCCGGCAACGCATAGGCGTCCACCGTATAGCCGGCGTTGTTGAAGGTGTCGGCAGCGTATTCGAGTTCCCGTACGGGAATCACCTCGTCGTCTTCGCCGTGGATCAGGGTGAGCGGCGTGCCGTTCTGCGCGACGATCACCGAGGCAAGCCGCCCCGAGTACGCGACCACGCCGGCCGCGCCTTCCGCACTCGTCGCCACGTGATGCATCGCCATGATCGACCCTTGCGAGAAACCGACCAGTGCAAGGCGTCCGAAAGGTAACTGCCAGTGCGCAAGCTCGGTTTCGAGCATGCGCCGCAGCGCCGGATAGGCTGCGGCGACGCGCGCCTCGCGATTGCCCTCGTTGACGTCGCGCAGGCTGAACCACTGACGTCCGCCGAAGCCGCCTTCGAAGGCGTCGGTGCCGTCGAGCGAAGTGAACGCCACGTCCGGCAGGCTGTCGCTCCAGATGTCCGCAAGCGGCATCAGGTCGCGAGCATTGCTACCGACGCCATGCATCAGCACCACCAGCCCCCTGGCAGGTGCAGTCACCGGCGCTCGCCGCCAGCCGTGTTCGAATTGCTCCCAGGTCATATCGTTTCCTTTTCTCTGTTGATTCGTCGTGGATATTTCCGCATGCGCGATGCACGGCGCGGCTATCGACGTGCGAAAACGCGCCGCCGACATGCCACGCGCTCACACGCCGCCTCAGCCGCGAGCATACGCCGCCGGATTTGTTTCCGCCCTCCGCCTTGCATGCGCCGACGACGTCCCGACGTGAATACAGGTATGCTTTTGCGAGCATTCAGCGCACCAGCGGCCGCCCGCACTGCGCGGGCGCGCAATAGAAAACTCACACAGAACATTCAAGCAGAACACTCTCGCAGCACGTTCGCAGCACACCGATCCGGAGAACCGTTTGAGCCAGCCCACTTCCGCGCCTGCCTCGGCGCCGCCCGCACCTCCACCGCCGCTGCAGGGTGGCCAGCTGGTGCTGGCCACGATTGCCGTCGCGCTCGCCACGTTCATGAACGTGCTCGACACGTCGATCGCGAACGTTGCGATCCCAACCATTTCCGGCAACCTCGGCGTTTCGGTCGACGAAGGCACGTGGGTCATCACGGTTTTCGCCGCGGCCAACGCCGTGTCCATTCCGCTCACCGGCTGGCTCACGCAACGCATTGGCCAGGTGAAGCTGTTTGTCGGCGCGATTCTGATGTTCGTACTGGCTTCGTGGTTGTGCGGAATCGCGCCGACGCTGCCGATCCTGCTGCTCGCGCGGATCTTCCAGGGCGCCGTGGCCGGTCCGCTGATTCCGCTGTCGCAAGCCATACTGCTCGGCTCGTATCCGAAGGAGAAATCCTCGACCGCGCTCGCCTTATGGGCAATGACCGCGACCGTCGGCCCGATTGCGGGACCGGCGCTCGGCGGCTGGATCACTGACAGTTACAGCTGGTCGTGGATCTTCTACATCAACATTCCGGTCGGCATTTTCGCGGCCGGCGTTACGTGGATGATCTACCGCACCCGCGAGTCGCCGACGCGCAAGCCGCCTATCGACGTGGTCGGGCTCGGTCTCTTGATCACATGGGTCGCCTCGCTGCAGATCATGCTCGACAAAGGCAAGGACCTCGACTGGTTTTCGTCGCCGTTAATCGTGATTCTCGGCATCACCGCGATCATCAGCTTCGCGTTCTTTCTCGTGTGGGAATTGACCGAGGAAAATCCGATCGTCGATTTACGGCTCTTCCAGCAACGCAACTTTCTTGGCGGCACGATTGCCATTTCGGTCGCGTACGGCGTGTTCTTCGGCAACCTCGTGCTGCTGCCGCAATGGATGCAGGAGTACCTGAACTACCGTTCCGTCGATGCCGGTCTCGTGACCGCGCCGCTCGGCGTCTTCGCGGTGTTGCTCGCGCCGGTAATGGGCCGCGTCCTGCCGCGCTCGGACGCGCGCGTGATCGCCACGCTGGCGTTCATCGGCTTCGCAATCGTGTTTTATATGCGCTCGAAATACGTGATCGAAATCGATACGTGGCATCTGGTGATACCCACGCTGCTGCAAGGCATTCCGATGGCGCTGTTCTTCGTGCCGCTGACTTCGATCATTCTGTCAGGCCAGCCGCCGAGCAAGATTCCCGCGGCGGCCGGCCTATCGAATTTCGCGCGCGTGTTTTGCGGCGCGGTGGGCACCTCGATCGCTGGCAACGAGTGGAACAACCGCACGGTGCTGCATCACGAACGACTCACGGAACAGGCCTCCGTCAACAATCCGGTGTTCAATCAGCAGATCGATTCGACCCAATCGCTGCTGCATCTGAATCCGCAATCCGCCCATGCATTGTTCGATTTCACCGTGAACACGCAGGCGGCCATGATGGGCCTGAACGATATCTTTTTCGTCTCGGCGGTCATCTTCATTCTGATCATTCCGCTGATCTGGATCACGCGGCCGGCCAAGGGCGGCGGCGGCCCGGATGCGGCGGGCGCGCACTGACAGCGCTCGCAAGCGCGCTGCGTCAGCGGAAATAACGTGCGGGCGTGTCGCCGAATGCGTCCCGAAACATCGCGATAAAGGATGACACGTCGCTATATCCCACCTCGAGCGCCACCTGCGTGACACTCGCGCCGGCGCCGAGGTGCTCCAACGCGACCAGCAGGCGAAGCTGCTGGCGCCACTGCCCGAAGGTTTGTCCCGTTTCCTTGACGAACAGGCGCGCTGCCGTGCGCGCCGTCACACCCGCCGCCGTAGCCAGTTCCTCCAGGACTGCGGGGTCCGCGGGATTGGTGCTCAGCGCATCGGCGATGCTTTGGGCACGCGGATCGCGCGGCCAGTTCAGCCCAAGCGGCGCGGCGGGCAGACCCGGCAAGCGGTCCAGCAGGACTTGCACGAGTCGCGCGGCGGGTTCGTCGAATGGGGTGTCGTGCGGCAGATCAGCCGCGGCGTTCAGTAAAGCCGCGACCAGTTGATCGGGCACAACGGCGACGGCGTGCTGCGGCGGGAGCGGCATGGCATCCATGCCGGCGTAGAGGGAATAGAACCGGACGGGACTGGTTGCGGACAGCCGGTGCAGCACGCCCGCGGGCATCCACACCGCGTGCCCCGGCGGCACGACCCAGCGCTCGGTCTGCGTGCGCACGATCAGCACCCCGGCGCTCACGTGCATCAGCCGCGCGCGACGAGAGGCGCTCAACGGCTCATCCAGTGTCTCGTGGTGCTCGCCGATCACGAACGCCGGTTGCTCGACGCCGTCTGGATCAAGAATCTCCATCGTGGTGTCCGTTTTGCCCGGTTACTGCCGGAAAGGCAGCAAGATTAGCATAGCCGGGCCGCGGCGCGACGTGAGTGCCGCTTGCGGCGGCTCACGTGGACATTCGAATCAGGTTTCAACGAGAGGCTGGCATTCGGAGCTAAGGAGGCAGACCGCGCACTTGCGCTCTCCTCGTTCTGTGCCAATGACAGGCGCCCGAGAACAGGTGCTTCCATAGTCAATCGGCGGCCACCGACTGCAACGAAGCGGGTGGCCGCCGGTACATCCGGCATCTCGGGTAATGCTGCCGCGAAGCCGTTTCCCTAGCGATTGACCACGCTTTTGGGCATTGTCAACACAATGGCCGCCGCCACGAGCAACGAAGCTGCCACGCAGTACAGGCCCACGTCGGTGCTGTGCGTCATATCCTTGATCCAGCCGACCAGATAGGGGCTGACAAAACCTGCCAGGTTACCGACCGAATTGATCAACGCAATGCCCGCGGCCGCTGCCACGCCACCCAGGAAGGCAGGCGGAATCGACCAGAACTGGCACAACGCGCCGAGAATGCCGATCGTGGCAAAGGTCAACGACCCGACAGCCAACGCGACGTTGTGGGCCACCAGCGTGCTCGCCACGAGGCCGATTGCGCCGATCACGGCCGGCAGCGCCACGTGCCAGCGCCGTTCCTTGCTCCGGTCCGAACTGCGTCCCAGCAGCACCATGGCGATGGCCGCGGCGCCGTAAGGGATCATCGTCAGCAGGCCGACGTTGAACGCGTCGCTGACGCCCGAGGCCTTGATGAGCGTGGGCAGCCAGAAACTGATGCCGTAGAGGCCCATGATGATGCCGAAGTAGCACAGGCACAGCACCCACACGCGCTTGTTGGTGAATGCGCCGCTCGCACTATGCACCTCGATGTGCCCAGACTCGTTCGCGAGGCCCGTCTCGAGCAGCGACTTTTCTTCGGCGGTGAGCCATTTTGCCGCGCTGATTCTGTCGTCGAGGTAAAGCAGCACGGCAATGCCGCCGATGATCGAAGGCAGCGCTTCGAGCAGGAACAGCCAGCGCCAGCCCGCCATGCCGTGAACGCCGCTGAAGCTGTTCAGGATCCAGCCCGACAGCGGGCCGCCGATCACGCCCGCGATCGGAATTCCGGTCATGAACATCGCGGTGATCTTTCCGCGGCGTGAGGACGGATACCAGTAGGTCAGGTAAAGGATGATGCCCGGAAAGAAGCCGGCTTCAGCGACGCCAAGCAGAAAGCGCAGCACGTAGAAGGCGGTGGGCGTCGTCACGAAAATCATCGCACCGGACAGCACTCCCCAGCTGAGCATGATGCGGGCGATCCACTTCCGCGCGCCGAAACGATGCAGTGCGATGTTGCTCGGCACTTCGAAAATGAAATAGCCGATAAAGAAAATTCCCGCGCCCAGACCGTAGATCGTTTCGCTGAACTTGAGGTCGGTCAGCATCTGCAGCTTGGCAAAGCCTACGTTGACGCGGTCCAGGTACGCGAAGACGTAGCAGAGGAAGAGGAACGGAACCAGCCGCCATGTCACCTTGGCATAGGTCCGGTCCTCGGAGTTGGCTGGCGTGACGACATCGCCGTAAGCGGATTTCAACATCGTTGTCTCCTTGAATCACGGCCGGCGCGCTTCGTGGTCGCGCCAGCGCGGCTTGTTGTGTATGTGACGGCCTATGCTGGCCGTTCAGTCGAACATGTCAGGGCTGGTCTGCACGAGCTGCTCATAAATGGGCTGGAAATGCAGCCAGCCGATGTATTCGCTGCCGACGTGTTCGCGGCTGTAGCGCGAACTGTGCTGCGGCACCATGACCGGCTTGATGCCGGTGGCCTCGACCAGCAACTGCTGCTGACAGCAGCGCTCCAGCGCGATAAACCAGAACGCAGCGGCTTCGATGCTGTGGCGGCTCACCGTCAGCAGGCCGTGATTCTGATGAATGGCCGCCTTGACGTTCTTGAAGTAGTCGGCAACCGACAGCCCGGCCTGTTCCTCGACCGCGACCGCGCCGGCCTCGTCCTTGATCACGACATGGTCTTCATAGAAGGCAGCGGCATCCTGGGTGATCGGGTCCAGCGGACGTCCGAGCGCCGCGAACGCGGTGCCGTAGACCGTGTGCGCATGGCACATCGCGACAATGTCGGGATTGGCTTCATGCACCGCGGCATGCAGCACGAAGCCGGCGCGGTTGAGCGCGTACTTGCCTTCCACGACCTTGCCGGTATGGTCGGCGAGAATCAGGTTGGAGAGCTTCACCTGGGAGAAATGCACGGCCATGGGATTGGTCCAGTACAGATCCGGGAACTCGGGATCACGCACGGTGAGGTGGCCGGCGAAACCGTAGTCGAGATTGTGCAGCGCAAAGGCGCGGCATGCGGCGACAAGGCGTTCCTTGCGGTGCTGGCGCTCCTGGGCAAAGGACGAAAAGTCGGGCAGCTCGGGAAACTTCAACCCAGCCTGCTTCGGCCGGTAAATGGAATTGTTCGAAGGATGGGAAATCGTGCGGCGCAGTTCGGCCTGCTGCGCGCTGATATCGATTTTTCCAGTGCCGGTGCTCATGGTGTCTCCTGTGTCAGCAGTGATTGCATGTCGCTAACGATAAGGAAACACCGGTCGCCGATCTAGGCGCGCCGGACAATAGGATTTATTACGCTCCCATATAAATCCCCGGCTTCTAGGGTTTCTGCCAGGGCGGCTCGCGGAAAACTTCGACGAAGTAGTCGATAAAGGCGCGGATGCGCGGGACCAGTTGGCGCTCGGGCAGATAGACGACGTGGATCGCGGTGTCATCCTTGGCCTGGTACTCCGATAGCAGCGGCACCAGTTCACCCCGGCGGATCGCGGGCAATGCCAGGTGTTCCGCGAGGCGCATGATGCCCACGCCCGCCACGCACAGCTGAAACAGCGTCGTGCCGTCGGTGCTGCGGAAACTACCCTGCACGGCGACCCGTTCGAGCCTGCCGTTGATCATGAACGGCCACTGGTTCAGATGCTCGCGCGGTGACTCCCAGGTCAGGCAGGCGTGCCTCGTCAGGCCGAGCGGAGTCACGGGCGTGCCGTGCGCGGCGAGATAGCCCGGCGAAGCCACGACGATTCGTTGCAGGTCACAGAGCTTCCGGCTGCGCAATGAGGAGTCTTGCAGCCGGCCCATGCGGACCGCGACATCGAAGTTGTCCTCGATCAGATTGACGTTGGAATCCGACAGGGAAAAATGCACGCCCAGCTTCGGGTAGGACGAGAGAAACCCGGGCAACGCGGCGACCAGTTGATCCATGCCGAACGCGTGAGGCGCGCTGACGCGCAGATTGCCGGTCGGCTCGCTGGATCGGACCTGCGCCTCCGCTTCCTCCAGGCTGTCGAGAATGTCGTTGCAGGACGAGAGAAAGCGCTCGCCCTCATGAGTTAGCCGCTGCGTGCGCGTTGAACGATGCAGCAGTTGCACGCCGAGCCTGCGCTCCAGACTGGTGACGCTTTGGCTGACGAAGGGCTGGCTCACGCCAAGCATATTCGCCGCGGCGGTGAAGCCCCCGGCCTCGACGACCGCTTTGAAGACGCGCATTTCCAGCAATCTTTCGTCTTTCATTTTTCGAATCCCCGTACACCGGGCCGCCTGATCGACCCGTTTGAGGACGATATGACGAAAACGATTTCCGCCGCAAGATTCCGTGCGTTACGCCCTGCCGGTTCAGGGCGATCGATTGCCGCGCGCGCACGGGCTCGTTGCCCGCGGCTGATTTCATGCGCCGGTCAAAAGTGACCTGGCCTGTTCAAGAAGAGCGTGCGACGCGGCAAATTCATTGCGTCCCGCCATGGTAAGGGCGGCGGCGCCAGTGCTTGCAAACAGCTCGTCGTTAGATGTCGCAACCACATGCGAAACGGTGCCGGTCTCATCGCTCCGGCGAAAGAGTTCGAGCATTCGGAGTGCATCTGCCCGCCGGTCCTGCGGACCGGTTGTGGCCAGAATTTGCGCCGCCGCTGCTAGTTGTCGCGAAGCCTGCAGGAATTCAGAACGGTCCATGGCGGTTACCTCATGAGATGCAGTCGTAGGCTCTCCGAAGCGTTTGACAACAGGTTACGCATTCCGGACATGCCGAACATGTGATGCCGGATTGAGCATCCGCGTGCGCGCCTGTACGGAAGCGTCTGCAAGGCATGCACGCCGAACCAAAGACTACAGGACGGCAACGGAGCAATCGATTCGCAATCCTCATGCAGCCAATCGATGTTCGTAATAAGGACGATCCCTATCACCGGTTCTTCACTGCACCGCTCACAGTGAATTTCACGTTGCCTTTCGTGGCCAGAATCTGGAGGAGATGCACCGTTGCAAACGTGGCGCATGACTATCGAACTCGATGATCGAGTTCAGAAAAAGGCGAACTGCGCCGTCTTGCTGATATTGGCACGTCATCGACGCACGCCGGACAAACACCACGAAAAGCTCCGACGTACGCCGTCAATGCATCGGAAACGTGGAGTTCGTCATGAGCGCAATGAATACCGCTGTCGGCCTGCTGGTCGCTAGCGCCGCTATATGGGTTTCGTCTGGCGAGGCAGCCCCCTGCAAGAAAGCTGCACCGTTCTGCCACCACACCAAGGGTGCATTGGCGAAGCCCGTCGTCAGCAAATCGCCCTCTCCGCATGAACGAGGGATTGTGAGAGTGGACGATCCTATGCAAGGAGGCGAGCCGAAGCCGGCGCAGCCGCCGGTTAATCACGGCCCTGCTGGAGAAAGCATCGACGCGCAGTTCCGTGGTGGTTGAGAACAACCCTTAAACGGCCGGTCGCATTCTTCCACGACCGGCCGCTGCGACGTCAGCATGAGACAGCCACAATCAAGAAGTGTCATCAGCCCTGCGGCTGAGCCGGCGCAATAATATCGCCTGCAGAGACGACGGCGTTCCTTCCATTCTTTTTGGCCGCGTACAGAGCCAGATCAGCTGAATTCGTCAATTCATCTAGTGACGATGGACATGAGCGTCGACCGGTCGCGCACCCAATGCTCACCGTGAAATGTGGGAGTGCCCCGGATGATACTGCCGGCCGAGCACGCTCAACTTCCTGACGTATAGCTTCAGCGATCTGAGCCGCTCCCGTTTTGTCCGTATTGGGCAGCACGACCACAAACTCTTCGCCGCCATATCGCGCGGCGAGATCGCCACGACGACGCACGTGTCGATTGATACATTCCGCGAGATGTTTCAGTGCAATATCACCTTGAGCGTGACCGTGCGTGTCATTGTATTGTTTGAAGTTATCCGCATCGACGAACAGCAGCGACAAGGAACCATCGCTGCGCTGCAGTCTTCCCCACTCGTTTTCGAGGACATGGTCGAGAGCACGGCGGTTCTTGAGCCCTGTCAGCGGGTCGGTTTGCGTTAGTTCTCTAAGCAGTTCCTGAGCCTTTGCGTGGTCTCGCAACGCAAAGGCAAGGAGCCAGACCACCGTGCAGAACGCAAGGCTAACGGACGACGCTGAGATGCCGACTATCCATGACAGTCGTTTCCAGGAAGCCAGTACGTCGTTCTCCGCAGGCGCGATAACGGCGATGAGCGGCGTCCCGGGAACACGCTGAAATGTATAGAGGCGCATGACCCCGTCCGAGATCGAGGGAGCCGCATAGAACCCGGAATCATGGTTCACCATACGCGGAAACGTCGGTGAATTACCCAGATTGACCAGTCTGTCATGACTGATTGGGGGATTTCTGGCCACCAGCGTGCCGTCCGTGCGAACGATCGCAGTGACACCGTTTGGCCCCACGTCGAGCTTTGCAAGCAGTTGCTTGAAGTATTCGACGTCAATGGCAACAATCGCTACGCCGCCGAATGACCCGTCGGGCCGGCTTATCCTTCTCGTCATCGCAATCGACTGCGCGCCAGGCCGTGACCGTGCCCGGTAGACCGATGACACATATAGCCCGACCTTCGCCGACTGGCGATGTGTAATGAAATAGTCACGATCGCTGAAATCCCAGGTATGGGCGCTCGAGCAGCAGCCGTCGATCAGACGCCCCCGATCATCTGTGACCCCCATGCCGGTGACGTACTCGGCAGCAGTCCGATCAAAGAGCAATTCGTGACGCAGGCCTGGATCCATAGTTTGGATGGCAGGCTTGTTTTGCGATGCGACGAGAGCGCGAAGGGAATTGTCTGACGTTTCAATAGTCCGGGCGATGTTGCTGACCAGGACTGCGGTGACGTTTCGCGACGTTTCATGAGCATGGTCGACCGTTGCGTCACGCGAGGCGAGAAGCGTGATCAGGCTGATTGCCATCACGACTATTGCCATCAGGCTACCTAGCACGCCGACAATCAAGGGATGTCGGCCTGCGAGAACGGCCAGTTTTCCGGTGGTAATAGAAACAGACACTTTTAATGTTGTGTTGAGTACACTCGGTGCAAACGTCGTCGTCCCGCGGTCGTGGCGAGATTATCGATTCGGTTTAGCGGGTCGTGCGGCAAAGGAATGCCCGAGTGTCTTGGCTAGCCGATGACCGGGTTTACGGCAAAGACCGTAAAAAGTAGAGGCCCCTGCGCTTCCGGCTAGCAATTTTCTACCGCGGCCGTTGACCTTGGTTATGGGCAGTTGAGTAACTGGACATCTGCCCCGGCAGGCTTGACCCTTAGCCCTTTGCCTACGAGGCAGGATCGCATCGAAAAATTGCGACCACGGCTCATCAGTCGAATTTGATCAGGTCCTTAAAGATCAGTTGCCCCCAGCTATTTCCACGCGCCTGCACAAGCAGTCCTCCTTCCGAAAGCGCACCCAGTTTGATCGGCGAGAAACCGAGATTTTCCGCAAGCGCACCAATCTCCGTTGCGGCGCCGTCATCGTCGCTCGCCAGGAACACGACTCTCTTGCCACCATGTACTGCCGGATCCTGTTCCAGGACGGCGGCGCCCAAATGATTGAATCCCTTAACCAGTCTTCCACCAGTGAAGGCCTGCCCGACGGCCCTGGAAGAAGGTTGCCCACCCAGTTCCTCAGGTGGCACGCCGTAGGCATTGGTGACATCGACGATGATCTTGCCCTTCCAGGTAGGCAGCGCCTTCGCCACATCCCGGTACGACTCGAAACGGACAGCCAGAAAAACGATGTCCGCCTTGACCGCTTCCGCCAGTTTTTTGGGAATGATCGTGGATCCGATCGCGGCCGCAGCGGATGCATAGCTTTCCGGGTCGCGAGTGGTTGCAACGGATACTTCGATGCCGCGTCGGGCAAACGCCCTGGCAAGCGCCTGGCCGATCTTGCCGAAGCCAATAATTGCGTAGGTCATAGGTTTTCCTTTGGTGTGCGACACCCTACGGGCTCCGAATATCGAATGGAGTGACCGGCGGGCGTAGTGTGTCAGAGTTGTGCAAGGCCGCCGTCGACGGCAACCTCGCTGGCGGTCATGAAGCTGCTGTCCGGCGACGCGAGAAAGGCGGCCGCCGCTGCGATCTCGGCAGGATCGGCCATGCGCTGGAGCGGAGTCATCGAGGCGAAGACCTTCTGGCCTTCCTCGCCTAGCGCTTCCTTCGCGAGTTCGGTCGCCGTCGCCCCGGGTGACAGCACGTTGACCCGGATGCCGGTGCCCTTCAGGTCCTCCGCCCAGCTCCGTGCGAGGTTGCGGACTGCCGCCTTGCTTGCGCTGTAGGCGCTCATTGCCGGGGCGCCCGTGGTACCGGCGCTCGATCCGGTCAGGATTATCGAACCGCCCTTGCCCATCAGCGGCAGCGCCTTCTGTACCGTAAAGATCGTACCTTTTACGTTGGTGTCGAAAGTTTCGTCGATGTGCTCGGCGGTGATCTTGCCTAGCGCAAGCTGGCCTCCCGCCCCGGCATTGGCGAAAACGATGTCGAGGATTCCGCGCTCGGCCTTTACCGCCGCGTAAAGTCGGTCGAGGTCGGCCAGATCGGAGACCGAGCCCTTCACCGCGCGGGCATTGGGCCCGAGGTCGGCAACAGCGGCGTCGAGGGCTTCCTGCCGCCGGCCGAAGATGAAGACGAAGGCGCCTTCTTCGATGAAGCGCTTTGCTGCGGCGCGGCCGATGCCGGTAGCGCCACCGGTGATCACGGCGGTCTTTCCATTCAGTCTGTTCATGTCATGCATCCTTCGTTGAAGTTGGTCTGGAGCGCCGAAACAAAAGCGACAAGCTCGATTCTGGAGGTCTTGATGCATGAAGCCAATTGACTAAATATTTATAATTGCCATCTACTCTTTGGATACCTATGCTCGACAACGTCACGATCAATCAACTTCGGGCCTTCGTTGCCGTGTGTGACCACGGAAGCTTTTCCGGGGCTGCACGGGAGCTAAGGCGTGCACAGTCAGCGATCAGTCACGCGATCAACGCGCTCGAGAGTGCCTTCGATGTGTTGCTGTTCGAACGCAACGCGCGCAAAGCGACGCTCACGGCAGCGGGCCGTAGCCTTCTACCTGATGCTCGTGGGGTGATTGCACGCACCGAGGAAATGAAGATGCGCGCGGTTGCCATTGCTGAAGCCGGGGTGCCACAGGTATCTATTGCAGTGGACACCTATTTTCCGCGCGCGCACCTGATTGAATGCCTGCGCAGGCTGCAGTCGGACTTTCCAACCGTCGCAATCAATCTGCGCATGACGACCATGCAAGGCGGCGAGCGCCTGGTTCTCGAAGGAACGTGCGCATTGGCGGTGACGATCACCGACGTGCCGGAACTGAGCCCGGGTACCATAGAAAGGCAGCATCTATGTGAAGCGCAAATGGTGACCGTCTGTGCGCCATCGCATCCGCTGGCCGCAATCGCGGGGCCGATCCCGCGGGAGGAATTTGGCCGGCACATCCAGCTCGTCGTAACCGACAATCAGCCCGATGCGGAAAAGACACAACAGGGGGTCGCCGGTGAACGCCAGTGGCTGGTGAATGACCTTGGTGCGAAGCACGATCTGCTCAGGGGCAGCTTATGCTGGGGGCACATGCCGCATCATCTGGTTGCAGAAGACCTCGTGAACCGAACACTTGTCGAACTCCAACGGCGCGCATGGCACATGCGCGCCCTCACGTTCATGATCTCGCAGCGGCGCGGATACTCGTTTTCCGACTGCGAGACGCGGCTGGTTGCGCTCCTGGGCAATCGTCATCGCGTTTCAAAGGGTGCCAGCAAACGCTCCGTCTCACGCGCGGGCAAAAAAGCGTGAAAGGCCGCTACGCCTGAGCAACCGCCAGCAAGGGCTGCTGCTCCACGACGGATGCCCGCAAGGTAGATAAACGGCTCGCGCGTTCTGAAATCTTCAACGGCTGCAACGGGTCGCGAAGACTCATTCACGCTTGTCGGACGCCGACATTCACCACCACCGGAGCGCCAACGACTGCAAAGGGACGAGCGGCAGCCGCCCGCCGCGCCAGTGCCCGCCTCGCTTTGTGGCCTCGGCACCGCAAAGCGAAAGCCGCTCTCCACCCGCACGGCCAGAAAAGAAACAGCCCTGTCCGTCCGGTGGGCTATCATGCCTATCCTCTTCGAAGTAGCTCCTTATGATTTCCGTCCGTAATGTCACCCTGCGCCGCGGCGTCAATGTCGTACTCGACCGCGCATCCGTCACCTTCACCCCCGGCGAAAAGATTGGCCTTGTCGGCCGCAATGGCGCCGGCAAGTCATCCTTCTTCGGCCTTCTCAACGGCACGCTGCACGAAGACGGCGGCGAATTCTCGATTCCCGCTGCATGGAAGATGGGCCAGGTCGCGCAGGAGATGCCGGAGACCGAGCAAAGTGCGACCGACTTCGTGATCGAGGGCGACACCCTACTGCTGGCCGCGCAGGCCGAAGTCGCCGCCGCCGAGGCCAGCGACGACGGCATGCGCATGGCGCACGCCTACATGGCCCTGCACGACGCCGGCGCACATGATGCTCCCGCGCGTGCCCAGGCACTGATCCTGGGCCTTGGCTTCAGTGCCGCGCAGCTTAGCCAGCCGGTCAACAGTTTCTCCGGCGGCTGGCGCATGCGACTGCAACTGGCGCGCGCGCTCATGTGCCCGTCCGACTTGCTGTTGCTCGACGAGCCGACCAATCACCTCGACCTCGACGCACTGGTCTGGCTGGAAGCGTGGCTCAAGCGCTATCCAGGAACTTTGGTCGTGATCAGCCACGACCGCGAATTCCTCGACGCGGTGACACAGGTGACGGTGCACGTCGACAACGCCAAGCTCGTTCGCTATGGCGGCAACTACAGCAAGTTCGAAGAGATGCGCGCTGAGCAACTGCTGTTGCAGCAGGCCGCGATGGCCCGGCAGGCGGACAAGATCGCCCACCTGCAGAAATTCATCGACCGGTTCAAGGCCAAGGCCTCGAAGGCGAAGCAGGCGCAGAGCCGGGTCAAGGCGCTCGAACGCATGGAAAAGATCGCACCTGTGCTTGCCGACGCCGAGTTCACCTTCGAGTTCAAGGAGCCGCTCAACGTCCCGAACCCGCTGTTGTCGATGCTGGACGCGAGCTTCGGCTACCCGGCGCCGACCGACGCGCCTCCGGGCACGCCGCCGACGGTTATCGTGCGGGGCATCAACCGGTCCGTGCTGGCTGGGCAGCGCATTGGCATTCTCGGTGCCAACGGCCAAGGCAAGTCCACGCTGGTGAAGACAGTAGCGCACGAGCTGGCGCCGATTACCGGCGAAATCAGCGAAGGCAAAGGCCTGAACATCGGCTACTTCGCACAGCAGGAACTCGACGTGCTGCGTCCTCTCGACACGCCGCTGGAACACATGATCCGTCTTGCCAAGGACACGCCAGCGCACATGCGCGCCCCCGGCCAGAGCGGCACCGAACAATCGCTTCGCACCTTCCTCGGCACCTTCAGTTTCAGTGGCGACATGGTCCATCAGGCGGTCGGCACGATGAGCGGCGGCGAAAAGGCGCGGCTCGTGTTGTGCATGATCGTGTGGCAGCGCCCCAACCTGCTGCTGCTCGACGAGCCGACCAACCACCTCGACCTGGCCACACGCGAAGCGCTAGGCATGGCACTCAACGAATTCGAAGGCACGGTGATGCTGGTCAGTCACGACCGGTCCCTGCTGCGCGCGGTATGTGACGAGTTCTGGCTCGTCACCAAGGGTGGCGTCGAGCCATTCGACGGCGATCTGGACGATTACCAGGAGTTCCTGCGCGACGAAGCCCGTCGCATGCGCGAGCAGGCTGCCGGAGAGCAGAAGGTCATCGCCTGAGGTAACTGCCTGCGGTAACTATTGGTAGTTCCATTCTGGAAGCTGCCGTAGCATTCGCATCGAGTCGAAGGCGCCTTAGAGCCGAAAAATACGCCTTCTTCGATGCCACAGCGGTCGTTCGTGATTTTAGTTTCCGACCGACCGCTGTGCTGCAGCGAGCGCGACTTTGTTGTCTGCCCATACTACGTATGGAGAAACATCAAAGTCCGCGCGGGAGAGCGTGGAAAGAGGCAAGCGCGATCGTCAGTCCCGATAAATCCGCATCGCCCACCGCCCTCTTACGGCCGCCTGGCGTGCCGGGTTCCCCGACGCACCACAACCAGGGCAATACCTCCGAGAATCGCCGCCGAGGCCAACACGATTCGGATGGTCACGCTTTCTCCAAGAAATGCGGCTGCGCCGAGCGTCGCGATGACCGGCACGCTCAACTGCACCGTGGCCGCGTTGCCGGCTTTCAGACCGGGCAACGCCGCGTACCAGATGGCGTAGCCAATGCCGGAGGCCGCTGCGCCGGAACCCGTTGCGTACCAGAAACCGGCGTAATCAATCGAAGCGTGGGCGGACATGGCGGCGCTGAGCGCCGCGGCAAGTGGGACTGCGCGCAGGAAGTTACCGGCCGTCACCGCGGTGGGATTTCCCGCGCCCTTGCCGCGCAACGAATAGATGCCCCAAGCGACGCCGGCGCCGAGCATAAGGACAGCGCCTCCGGGAGGTGGCGCGGAGAGACCGGGAAGCAGCAGCCCCGCAAGGCCTGCCAACGCGCATGTCAATCCGATCCATTGCCGCCAATGGAAGCGTTCGCCCTTTCGGATGCCGTAGCCGATCATTGTCGTCTGCACGGCGCCGAACAGAAGCAGGGCCCCAGTGGACGCCGGCAGGCTCAGGTATGCAAACGAGAATGCGGCCGCATAGGCGAACAGCGCCAGCGCCGACAGCCAGTTTCCGGCGCCGCCCAGCCTGCCGCCCCGGAGCCGCACTATCATCGAGAGCACGAGGGCGCCCGACGCGATACGGATCGACGTAAAACTCGCTGCATCGATGCCGGTGCCCTTAAGGGCCAGCCGGCATAGCAACGAGTTCGCTGCAAACGCGACCATTGCAAGCAGCGTCAGCACAGTGACACGCACGGGCGACACAGACATCCCCCCAAAACCCCCGAATCTTCCGCCAGTATCCGGCCATTGCGCTGCCCGTACGAGCGTCGGTGACCGGTCGCCTCTGCCCGAGCGCGGCCTTTTGCAATCGGCTCGTGTCGATCCGTTGCAGTGCTTCGCCCCCCGAGACCTGAACGACTGCTTCCAAGGCAGGATCGGACAACCCGCCCGGCGTGGCGGTCGTTCCGCCGAAGATATGTTCGCATAGCGGAAGGGGCGTGTCCGGTGCGCCGCTGGCCCTAAAGTAGCAGATAGTCTCTTGACCTTGCACACATCGTTGATGGGCGCGGTCTTGTGAATATGCCCTAAAGGAGTAACTCATGCCGTCCGAGCACGCCGATGTCCTGTCCCAGATACTCAAGCTGATTCGCCTTCGCGGGGATCACGTTTTCCACGGCAAACTGGGCAGTTCCACCGAAGTGATTTTTCCGCCCGGACCGGCGGCTTTTTTGCATCTGCGTACCGGCGAACTGTCTGTGTCTCAATGCAATGGACCCTCCGTGACGCTGCGGTCAGGCGACTTCGTTCTTTTGCCGCATGCGGATGGACACACGATTCGAAGCGAGCCGGGCGGAAAAGCACATCAACGCTTCGAGGCGGCGGTGGACTTTACCCTCAGCAGAGATGTTCAGACGTTCAAATGGGCGGCTGATGATCGAATGGCAGGATCCTTTCTTGCGGGATCATTCTATTTTGACGGGGCGCCGTTGCGCTCTTTGCTCACCGGGCTTCCCGGGCTGATTCATCTGACATGCGACAAAGTCAGCGAACCCCCTTGGCTTGCCTCCATCTCGCATTTTCTCGACGTGGAATCGCGTAGCGCGGGCCCAGGATCATCGCTGATGATCTCGCGGCTTATTGATTTGCTAGTTATCCGCACCTTGCGGATGTGGGTCAGCCGGCAAGGCGATCGGGTCGGCTGGCTGTCCGGACTGAGCGACGAACGCGTCGGTCGTGCGTTGAACGCAATGCATCTGGAACCTAACCGTCCATGGACAGTGTCGGCGCTCGCCGAGACAGCGATGATGTCGCGATCGATGTTTTCGGATCGTTTTACGGCGGTGGTGGGGCTTCCACCGTTGCGTTATCTGACACGGTGGAGATTGACGATCGCGGCAGACTTGCTACGCGGAGGAACCTTGAAGGTGACCGAAGTGGCCCACGTTGCCGGCTATGGTTCGGAGGCTGCCTTCAGTCGCGCCTTCAAGGAGGAGTTCGGCTATTCACCGCGCGACGCACATCGAATCGAACAGACAGGCGCCTTTGTCGCACGAAGTTCGGAACTCCTTTGACAGCCCTTGTCACGCCGTTGGCTCGCTTCGTCAGTTGAAGCTGTCAGTGCGGTAGTTTCGTTTCAATGGCATGGCATCGCGTCGATCCCCAAGCGACTCGATCTGCTCAGCTTGCCCGGGTGCGTTGATCGGACGATAGATCATGCAAATCAGACGCCGGGATATGGTCAGTCCTGGACACGTTCTTTAGAGTGGATAGCCAAGGTCCTCCCGTATCCGGAACGGAGGAAGGCTCTCACGCACTATGGTTCGGATCTCTCATGCTCAAGCAGATCAGACAGTTTGCGATAACACTTCTCGTTGCAACACCCACGCTTGCGTCATGTGTCTGGATCGGAAGCGCGAGTGCGGTCGCCAGCGTCACCGTCGTATAGCACGGATCTTTTCAAAGCCAGGTTCCAATTCACGACATCGGCACCGATGTCTCGTCAAGGAAGCAATATAGATGAAACTCCTGCTCGCTGCTCTTGCCATTTCAGCATTCGCGTTCGATACCAGTGCGATGGCTGCGCAAAAGCCCCCGATCGTTCTGGTCCACGGCGCTTTCGAAGACGCCCAGGTCTGGGGGCATGTCACATCCAGGCTTCAAACCGATGGCTATAAGGTTGTGGCGGTTGAACTGCCAGGTCGTCCGGGCGCGCCCGCCACGCCGGACAAGGTGAGCCTCGACCTCTATCGCGACACCGTGGTCGCAGCGCTGAACGAATTCCATCGCCCAGCAGTCGTGGTCGGTCACAGCTTCGGCGGCATCGTCATCGCCGACACCGCGGAAACGGCACCGAAGAAGATCAAAACCTTGATCTTCGTTGCGGCCTACCTGCCGCAAGACGGCGATTCGCTCGTGTCGATGGCCAACAAGGATGCCGACGCCAGGATCGGCCCGCACCTGCAGATCGACAAGGAAAAGGGCATTGCCTCCATCGAATATTCGGCACGCGCCGATCTGTTTGCCAATGGAGGTCCTGACGAACTGCGCAAGGCAATCCCGAATCTGATTCTGGATGAACCCGTGAGCCCGCTAGCTACGCCCGTGCACGTGACTTCCACCAACTTTGGTCAGATCGACAAGGTCTATATCCACACAGCCATGGACCAGGTCATCAGCCCGTCGTTCCAGGCGAAGATGGTTGCGGCAACCTCCGTGAGAGCAGAGTACACCCTGCAGACCGGTCATACGCCGTTCCTCACCGATCCCGACGGCCTGGCAAAGGCGATCGAGGCTGCTGCGAAATAGCCGGTTCGCGGTTGGTCCAGGAAACGAAGGCGCTGCGGCTTCGTCGTCCCGCGCTTTGCCTTCAAGTGTATTGCTCCGGGCGGGGGGGCTCGCTATATCCGGGCTTCCGCGTACCGTCCTGCGGACCGCTCTTCGATGGTCTGCACCGGCATGCTCTTTCAGAAAGAAGCATACGCATCGGTTGTTTACGACAGTTTCTCTTGTTTCCAAAGGCAGAACCGATATGTCCCGTCTTCAGATACCCGCCACGATCGCAGATGCACTCGCTGCTTCCCAGCCCTTCCTAGAAGCCATCAACAAGAAACTGGGTGTCACGCCGAATCTGTTTCGTCTGATGGCCAACCGCCCTGCGGCGCTCGAGGGCCACCTCGGTCTGGCCGGAGCCTTGGCGACCATCCGCAAGAACAGCGCCAATGCGCGAGTCAGTGATTCATTTTGATACGCGGAATCAAGCCGCAACCGACGACTGTCGTTCGCTGTATCGGATGCTTGAGTTCACTGCGTCGCGATAAGTCCAGGCCACATCTATTTCTATTCACCTAACGTTAAGACCGAACATGAACGTATTTGACCGGCTCGCGCAAGCGAGCCTAAATTTGCCAGCGCCCATCAACCCGCTTGGCTCCTATCGAACGGTTTCCGTTTCGGGAAGCCAACTATATGTATCCGGTCTCGGCCCTTTCCAAGATGGCAAGCCAATCGTCGGAATGGTGGGCCGCGATATTTCACTTGAAGAAGCTCAAGACGCGGCGCGCCTAACGATGCTCATGATCTTGGCCTGTGTCGATGAGGCATGCGGACTCGACAACGTCAAGCGATGCAGCCGGCTAACAGTCTACGTGCGTGCAGAACAGTCGTTCGCCCAGCATCCGCACGTGGCCAATGGCGCCAGTGACCTCTTGCTGACGCTGTTTGGGCAAGACAATCTGCCGGCTCGAAGCGCACTGGGCGTGCATTCGTTGCCGATGGGCATCCCGGTTGAGATTGACAGCATTTTTGAGTTGAAGGGGTGATGGACATGGCTCGACCGCACGACGACGCTCAGTTGATGCGAGCCAATCGGCCGGCCAAACCTGATTCTGAACCCGCCGCACAACGAGCGCACATCGCGCTGTCTGGAGGGGAATACTGCCGTCCTGCTTTCGAGAACAATCAATCCGTGCCCGCGTTCGGACGCCGCAAGCATTGCGATGCGGCCGCCACACGGTTGCCCAGCATTGAAACGAACCATCTATTTTTCCGTCGGACTCTGATCATGCGTCAAATGATATTGACCGTTGTCGTCACACTGACTGTCTCTACGGGATGTCTCGCGAGCACTTCTACCATCTACAAGGAACCCCTGGACGCGAAGACTCTGAACACACTTCGATCGGATTTTAGCCATCTCATGCAACTAGCCAACCGCCACGACTTCAAAGCGCTCCATGAGATGTTCTGGCAATCTCCCTCGGCCCTTCTCGTCGCCAAAAGTGCGATCCCCACGGAAGGGAACTGGGCTGGCTTCTGGGGTAATGAGGCGATCGATCAGAAGCTGCGCGATATCGGCACCTCCGGCCCTGTCGTGCTGCGGCCGGATTATTCGAAATTCAAGGTCGTCGGCTTGACGAAGGACATAGCGCAATCCTATGCGCCAGTGAATATCACGGTCTCCTATGCGGGTCAGGACGGAACCCCCAAGCCGTTTCTATTGCTAATCAACTGGATAAAAATCGGCAAGGACTGGAAGGTGGCTTCGGAGATCATCCTACCCGTACCGCCGGCGCCTGAAGCAAAAAGCGAAGTACCTGGATAGTCGTGACAAAAGTGTCCAGATCCCTTGCTACAGACACACCAGCAGAGTTCAACGTGCGATCGGCAACGTATCACCGACACCACGGATGTTGGTCTTTAGCCTGCCTAACGAAAGAGTGATGCCAACAGGAAAGCGAGTTGACGCGGATATTCAAATGCGGCGCCTGACACATTTCACCAGGCAGACAACTTTAAGAAGGAAGACGGGTCATGACGATCAACAGACGTAACTTCTCGGCCGCCCTCGTTGCCGGCGCTGCCGCGTCGCTTATTTCTACTCGCAGCGTAGCAGCAACGCCTGCTTCGGGGAAGGCGCCCAATATCGTCCTCGTGCATGGGTTGTTCGCTGATGGGTCGTGCTGGACGGAAGTGATATCGCGATTGCAGGCAGCGGGGCTCAATGCCACGGCTGTCCAAAACGAAGCCGTTAAGAAGACTGGGAAGTTCGTTGCCAAGGCCACGTAACACGTCGCTGTCCAATCCACGGAAACTGTCGTCGCGCGAGTTCGTGGAATTCCTGGTTCAACAACGCGACGCGCAATTGCACGACACTGTGTGCCCCCACGCGACTCCAGCGCATATGCTGGCTCTTGCACATTCGACGGCCAACGATTCGATTAATTGACGATTCGACGAAGCCGGTGGAGATTCGTCCTCCCGCACGTTGCCATATGCGATAGTCGATCAGCGACTCGGCGTTGCTAAGGAGATACGTGACCACATTCGAGAGGCTATTGCTCGCTTTCCTGACGTGGCTGCTCACTGCTGGATCCCGTGTCTCACGTAGATCAAGCAAGTGAGCAAGTCTAGCTGCAAACTGCTGCCAGGCGGCAGTACGTCCGACCCAAACGTAGTGGCGGAAGCGGACAAACAGATCCGACAGTTCAAACGCTGATCCACTGTCCGTAAGTCGCCCATATGCCAGAGGCGCGATAGCCTGCTCAACGCGTCGCAACATGCGCCCGATGTGTGCCCAATCGAGAATCCACTTGTTATCGTATGGGAGATCATTAGCGACGCCGGCCAAGTCCCGAGCTCCATCAGTCAGGACAACGACTTCATTAGGATCCCCGTATCCGCTGTCCTCGCGGAATCGTGTCATTTCTTGATTCAGTCGCCTGGTGCGCGGCATGGCGGAAGCCCACACTCGTGGCTGCTTACCGGCTTTGCCCAAAGCAGCAACGACGACTGCGATCGACGACGGCCGGTTCCCGGCTTCTGCACGATTTTCCTTGCCGGAACCCTTGCAATTGCAGGCCTTCCATCGTTCGCGGCAATAGTAAACCTTTCCTGGCGCGGTCTTCAGCTCCGAGCTATGACTATCATGCAGACGACGCTGGACGCCGCAATCCACACAGGATCTATGCGAGGCGCAAAAACGTTCGATCTGCTCGACAACGAACTCCTGCTGCACACAATTGAGCAAGGACTTGCCTTCACTGAGTGACAATCCCACGTCTCCTGGCGTCTGGTCGTCGATGGGCCTGTGCAACCGCATGACCTCAACCCGCTTTACCACACTCCCGTCGCCGTTATCGAACTCAAGAGCGATCGTGCATCGCATGGTGGCTCCTGGGTCTCGTCGTTAGGGATACGATACCCCGCGGCGCGCTCGTCTCCCAGCCTTTTTAACGGCTTCTTGCTCGAGCCCGCCATTTCAGGCTGCTTCGCCTCAGAGCGTCAGGCCGTTATCTGACACTGGCGGATAGGTCGCAGTTCTCTGCTTGCAAGTTCGATAATCACCGTGCGTTTGCGAAACAACGGCGGGAGTCCCCATGGTCAAATTGGCGCCACGCCTGCCCAGATGGATTCCCTCGACCTCACTACGCCAACGATCATGTCTACCCTCATCGCCCGACCCGATGCGCAAACGCGAGAACGCCTGATTCTGTGGATCAGGAGACGCATGGACGAATGCGGCATTACCGAGTCGGCATTGCAAGCGGCACTGGAAAACGATCAGCGCCACTTGCGCTACCAGGACGCGTTCGGCAACGTCTGGAGCGGCGACGGCGAACTGCCCGCATGGCTGAAACGCGCGGTGGCCGCCGGCCAGAGTATCGAGCACTTCCGCTGCAACTAGGGTCCGAGAAAGCCGCCTGCGCGAACTCTGCGTAGCAGTCAATGCAATGCTGCGTTGCTTTTGCACCCGGTTTATCAATCATTTTGGCTTGAATAAGCTGTGTCTCGAGTTCACAGCGAAGGCCTCCCCGCCGCCCACGGCGCAGGTCAGCGCCGAATTCACGGCAACTCGAGCACCATTTGCCCCTCCCGATTGCGGATATCGAAACACGATTTCGCCCTTATATTAATCGATGGATAATTTATCCTCCGCTTCCATGACATCTTCGATGAACAAACTAGCTGAATTTAGACGCGGATGGGTGCAACTGATCGGCTCGACGCTGGGCCTCGGCATTGGCGTGATCGGGCTGGGCTCTTACAACCTCGGACTCTTTGCCAAGGACCTGCAGGGCGCCGTCGGTCTCACGAAGACGCAATACGGGGCCGGTTACCTCGCTTTCACGCTGGGACTCGCGCTCGGTCTGCAGATGTGGGGGCGCCTGCTGTCACGCTTCGGCGCGGCGCGCACGGCGGCGGGCAGCGCGCTCGCGCTCGCCGCGTGTTTCGTGGCGATGGCGGAACTGATCTCGACACCGACCGCCTACATCGTGCTGGTCGGTCTGGCCGGCTTTTTCGGCGGCGGCACAAGCGGTCTCACGTTTACACGCATCGTCAGCGGATGGTTCGATCGCGGCCGCGGCTTCGCGCTCGGCCTCACTCAGGTCGGGCTGGGATTGTGCGGCGCGATCCTGCCGCCGATCATCGCGGCCACGATCGTCAAAAGCGGCTGGCATTCCGGTTATCTGATGCTGGCTGCCATCGCCGCAGCGGGCGCGCCGATCGCGCTGTTGATCCTGCGCGACAGTCAATCCAGCGCCATGGAGCAGTCCGCCCCGGCCGATGCCCCCGATCTGCGCGAGCTCGCCACAGAATTCGCGGCGGTCAAACGGACCAGCACATTCTGGATCATGTTCCTCGCCTTCACGCTGTCGACGCTCTTCGTGGCGGGCAGCGCTCAACACATGGCGCCGATGCTGCGCGAACTCGGCGCGAACGCCGCCTCGGCGGCCAGATACATGAGCCTGCTCGGCATCGGCACGGTCTGCGTGCGCCTGATCGTGGGCTGGCTCTCCGACTATGTGCATGCGCCGCGGCTGATGGCCTTTTCCTGTCTGGTCGGCATGGCCGGCGTGCTGACGCTCAAGCTCGGCGGCATCGGCTACGCGCCCTTGTATGCGTTCACGGTGGGTTGGACCTTCGGCGGCGAGATCGATCTGGTCGCGCTGATGTGCACCCGCTACTTCGGTCTCAGGATGTTTCCGCGTGCCTACGCGTTTCAGTACGGCGCACTGTGCATCGCCGCGGGCGTAGGTCCGCTGGGGATTGGCTGGCTGGCCGACAGGTTGGGCAGCTACCAGCCGGGCCTCGTGCTGAGCGCGGTACTCGCGGCCGCCGCGGCGTTCGTGTTCCTTCTGCTGCCCCGCTACGACGGCCGTGCCGGCGAACCGGGCGAGGCCGGGCGCCTCGGACTGAACAGCATCGATTAATGCGCTTTACCCAGTAGTTCACCGTTATCAGGAATGTCTCAATGATCCACTTTGACCACGTCTGTCTTGCAGCACAAAACGTCTACGAAGCCACGTTCCGGCTGAGCCGCGAAACTGGGTTCGGCAACTACGACGGCGGCTTCTTCCCGCTCTACGGCATCGGCCACAAGGTCGTGCCGCTTGCGCCGGACATCTACATCGAAGTCGAAGGCATTGTCGATCATACGGTCCTCAAGCGAGGCCAACCGCTGGCCAGTTTTTTCGAGCAGCAGACGCGTGAAGGCGATTGCTTCGTGGGCTGGTGCCTGCGCACCGACTCGCTGGACGAGCTGAAGGCTTTCGCCAGACATCACAACACGGTCGTCGACGAAAGCACCACCGGCAAGGACGCCGGCCGTCAGATGATGAACGGCAAGCGCGGCTTTGCGTTGCAGACGCCGAGCGCGCTGACGGCATGGCCGATCGGCAAGCCCAACCTGTACTTCAAGCCGGGTAACGGACCGCACACCGCGAGCCTGCCGACAGAGCCGGGCACGGGATCGGTACAGGGCCAAGGGCTCAACTGGATCGAGATCGGCGAAGACGAAGCCGCGCTCGCGGCATGGCTCGGCGAGATCGGCCGGCCGTCGGACTTTCCGTTCGAGATTCGCTACAACCGGAAGACCTCCGGACTGTACGCGATGGGCGTGAAAACGAGCGAGGGCGAACGGGTGATTCGCCGCGCCGCGGTCAAGCTCTGACGCTTCGCAAAAGATCGGAGAGCGTTGGAAAGATTCAAACAGGCAGGCCTGATGCCGTGACGTGGGAGAAAGTATGGACAAGCTGCTAGCGTTGCGAACGCTGCTCGCCGTTGCGGAATCAGGGGGCTTTACGGCCGCCGCTCACGAGCTCGGCAAGACCACCTCATCGGTCATGCGTCTGATGGATGGCCTGGAAGCGTCGCTAGGTACCTCGCTATTGACGCGCACCACACGCAACGTTTCGCTCACCGACGCCGGCGTGACCTACGTCGAACAGGTTCGTCAGGTGCTGACCGATCTGGCGGGCGCCGACGACAGCGTGATCGACAGCGGAATCGATCCGATGGGACCGTTGCGAGTGAGCGTGTCCGCCACCTACAGTCGTTTGCATATCGCCCCGCATATCGCCACGTTTCTGAAGAAGAATCCGCGCGTCAACCTCGAGCTGGTAGTGTCGGACAACCATCTCGACCTGGTCAGCGAACGTCTGGATCTGGCTGTGCGGGTCGGCGTCCCCACCGCGGACGATCGTCTGATCGTGAAGCGGCTGCGCCAGAGCGAAAGATTCGTGGTTGCCAGCCCGGACTATCTGCAAAGAAAAGGCACCCCGCAGGCGCCGTCCGAACTGATTCGCCACGAGTGCCTGCGCTTCGTCTACAAGCCCGGCAATCGGCAACGATGGGTCTTCCGCTATCCGGGCAGGTCCGAAACCGTCGACGTGAATGGACAGCTGCTGACCAATAACCTGGACATGCTGGCCGGCGCCGCGCTGGGCGGTCACGGTATCGCCCTCCTCCCGCAATGGCTGGTGGGCGCCGACGTGGCGGCGGGCAGATTGACGGCGCTTTTCACCGACGCCCAGGCGACGCCCGAAGGCGGCGATGCCTTCGTCTACGCAACCTATTTGCCGAATCGCCGACATTCGAGAAAGGTTCATGCGTTCATCGATTTCGCGGAACACGCGATTGCCGTCCCCACCTGAGCGCCGTGCGAACCTGCCGGCCGGCATCGAAATAATGTCGTGCGCATTTGAAAAGCCGTGCGTTGCACGCAATCGACGCGCGCCGAATAAGCGGAAGCTGACTCCAACCCATCACGGAGAAGGCGCATGTCGACTGAAACGAAATGCCCGTTCATGCATGGGGCCGGCGACGGTGCGTCGGTTCCGCGCGACGTGGGTCGCGACGTCGGTGCGCTGGCGTTGCGCCACGCCCACGCTCCGAGCGCCGAAGTTCTTTTTTTATCACTTGATCATTTATACTCCGATCCGGACAGCGGGGTGTGCGCAAAGTCCGCGGACAACCGCCTCACCTGAAACATCTGAAGATTTGATTGGTTTTCCTATTGCTAGCGAGCATCGACAGTTCGACGTTCCCCACCTTTTCCGGAAAGTCAGTACTTCGTCCATGTCAGCGATATCAACTTGCAACTTGCTGGAGATGAAGCATGACATCCACCCTGTTTTCCCTCACCACCGTCGGGCCCGTCACACTGCCGAACCGGATCGTCGTCTCGCCGATGTGCCAATACAGCGCTGACGACGGATGCGCGAACGACTGGCACCTGATGCATCTGATGCAGCTCGCCATTTCCGGCGCAGGGCTGATCGTTCTCGAAGCCACGGCGGTCGAGCGTCAGGCCCGGATCACGCACGGCTGCCTCGGCCTCTACAGCGACGCGAACGAGGCCGCCCTCGCGCGCGTGATGGACGCGGCGCGGCGCGTGGCGCCGCCACAGACGCGTTGGGGCATTCAGATCAACCACGCGGGACGCAAAGCATCGGCCCAACGCCCGTGGGAAGGCCGCGCGGCCTTGGGCCCGCTTGAAGATCCGTGGCCCACGGAAGGTCCTTCCGCAATCGCGGCCGGCGAGCATTGGCCTACCCCGAAGGAAATGACGCACGCCGACATGACGCGGGTCCGCGACAGTTTCGTCGCGGCGACCCGCCGTGCGCTGCGCCTCGGCTTCGACGTGATCGAGATTCACGCGGCGCACGGCTACCTCATGCATCAGTTCCTGTCGCCGCTGGCCAATCAACGCACCGATCAGTACGGCGGCTCGCTCGACAATCGCATGCGCTTTCCACTGGAAGTGGCGACGGCGGTTCGCGAGGTCATTCCGGCCAAGGTGTGCCTCGGCCTGCGCATCACCGGCTCGGACTGGACACCTGGCGGCATTGAAGTGGTCGAGACCATCGCGTTCGCCAATGCGCTGAAAGCGCGTGGCGCCGATTATGTGTGCGTCACCACGGGCGGCGTCGTCAACGCCCGCATCCCCGTGCAACCGGGTTACCAGGTCCCGTTCGCCGCCGAAGTGAAGGCGAATGCCGGGCTCCACACGCGCGCGGTCGGCATGATCGCCGATGCGCAACAAGCCGAGGCGATCATCGCCTCGGGGCAGGCGGACACTGTGGCGCTCGGCCGTGCCTTTCTGGATGATCCGCGCTGGGTGTGGCACGCGGCTCACACCCTCGGCGTCGCGGATTCGATCAGCTACCCGCCGCAATACGAACGCAGCAAGCCGGTTTTGTGGGCCGGGGCTCAACTCGCCCGCCACGGGACAGCCAACGTTTCTTGAGCCGAACCCGCCAACGCGGACTCGCGTTCCAGCACCGTCAATCGGGCGCCCGTGCATGACTCAAGCGGGCGCCCGTGTCTTTCTCCTCTTGCCGACGCGGCTGTGCCCGCGTCCACTTAACTTTCGTCCATACCGTGTTCAAGAATATCAGTATCCGCGCGCGCCTCGCGCTCACCGTGAGTTTTCTGGGCCTGCTGCTGGTGATCGGCGGCGCCATGGGCATTGCCGGCGTGTCGATGAGTAATAGCGACGTCGAGCAACTCTATTCAAATCAGCTCGCCTCTTCCACCGCGCTCAGCGAGGCCAGCGTCTCGCTATCGAGAATGCGTCTGTGGCTCTATCGCATCGCGCTCGACCCAACGAGTCCCAGCGTCCCGCAAAACGTGCAGAACGCCCAAAAACTGCTGAGCGCTTCGCGCAATTCGTGGGCGGCTTATCGCGCGTTGCCAGCAGATGGTCCTGAAGAAAGCCGCCTCACCGAACTCACTAACGCGAAGCTCGACGCCCTGATTGCCAACGGCATTCAACCGATGTTCGACGCGCTGGCCGCCCACGACTCGGCAAAGCTCGTCGATGCCGCCCTGCATACCCCACCGTCGCTTTTCATCGACGTGACGGAAGCCATGGACACGCTCGGCAAGTATCAGGTGTCCTCCGCGCGCGCCACTTATGCAGCGGCACAGGCGCGCTTTCGCCGCTTCGTCGAACTCGCGCTAGCCGGCATTCTGATTGCCCTGACCGCAGCCGCCTTCTCCTGGTGGTCGCTGCAACGCGCGATCAGCGGCCCGCTCGATCAGGCACTCCGCCATTTCAAAGCGATTGCCGACGGTGACCTCACGACGCAGATCGAGGTGCTTAGTCGCGACGAGATGGGCCAGTTGATGGACGGCCTGCAAGCCATGCAAAGCAAACTGGTCAGCACAATCGGCGCGGTGCGGGACGGCGCAACGTCGATCGACACGGCGGCGCGTGAAATCGCGGTCGGCAACGTGGATCTTGCGCAGCGCACCGAAGAGCAGGCCGCGTCGCTGGAAGAGACCAGTTCGTCGATGGAGCAGTTGACGTCGACCGTACGGCAGAACGCCGCGCACGCGAAGCAGGCCAAACAGCTGGTGACGAGCACCGCCATGCTGACCGATCAGGGCAATCAGGCGTCGCTGAAGGTGGTCGAGACCATGAAGGAACTGTCCAGCTCTTCGCACAAAATTGCCGAGATCACGAGCGTGATAGAAGGCATTGCGTTTCAGACCAACATTCTGTCGCTGAACGCGGCGGTCGAAGCGGCCCGCGCCGGCGACCAGGGGCGCGGCTTTGCCGTGGTGGCGGGCGACGTCCGCCTACTGGCGCTGCGTAGCGCGACGGCCGCCAAAGAGATCAAGGAATTGACGGGCAGTTCGCTGTCCCGCGTCTCGGCGGGCGCGCAGCAGGTGGACGACGCGAGTCAGACGATGACGCAAATTCTGGATTCGGTGCGCAAGGTCAGCGATCTGATGAGCGAAATTGCTTCGGCATCCGAAGAGCAGTCGATCGGAATCGAGCAGATCAATCGCGCGGTTGCCCAGATGGATCAGGTGACCCAGCAGAACGCGGCGTTAGTGGAGCAGGCCTCCGCGGCGGCGTTGTCGCTTGAAGCGCGGGCCGGCGATCTGGAAACCGCCGTTTCGGTGTTCCGCGTACCAGCAAGGCGCTAGCGATACGCGCGTAACACCCAAACCGTGAGAAAGGGAGACCTTGAACGGACACGCTTTACGCAATGAGAGTGTTCGTGCGGATCGTCGAGGCGGGAAGCCTGACGAAGGCGGCCGACTCCTTCGGCTCGACCGCGCCGAAGGTCTCCAAGCTTCTGCAAGGGCTGGAGCATCGCCTGGGTTGCAGGCTGCTGCAAAGAACGACTCGCAAAGTGTCGCTTACCGAAGACGGGCGCATGTACTACGAGCGCTGCGTCAGCGTCCTCAACGAGATCGATGATATGGAAGGCTCGCTCTCACATGCCAAGGTCTCGCCGCAAGGGCGCCTGAAAGTCAACCTGCCAATGGCGATGGCCAGGCATATCGTCATCCCCGCGCTACCGGCCTTTGTCGCGCAGTATCCTGACATCGACCTTGAGCTCGGGCTGACGGATCGTCACGTGGACGTGGTCGGTGAAGGCGTCGACTGCGTCGTGCGAGTGGATACGCTGGACGATTCGGGTCTGGTCGCGAAGCGTATCGGGATGATGCAAACCTGCACGTGCGCGTCGCCCGATTATCTCGCGCTGCATGGCATGCCCGAAACGATCGACGACCTCGATCGCCACCTCGGCGTGAACTACGTATCGGCGGATACCGGGCGTGCGCGCAACTGGGATTTCATGGTCGACGCAGAAGCGAGGGTGGTGCAGATGAGAGGCTCGGTGCTGTACGTGCCGAACCGGCACCTTCCAAAAAAACTCAAGGTATTCATTGAATTCCTCGGCACCGTGTACGCAGCGAACCCTGTATTGCAAGGCGACGCGCTGTGACGTGAGTGTGTGACCTGAACGACACGGACATTCCTGAGTAAGCGCATGTTCATGTGCATGCTGGCCTATGTTCGCGCGTCGCCTCCCGATACGATGCCCCGCGCCTGCATCGCAGACAACGCAATGCTGCGTTGCATTTTCACCCCATATATCTATTTTTTTGGAGTGAATAACCTGCGAACTGGCTCAGCGAACTCTCACCCGAGGCTGCGCCACTAGAAGTCTCAGCCGGCCCGGATGCGTCGTCGACCTTGCGCAGTCCGCGCGCGTTCACCCGCACCGACGAGCTAAACCATCGCATTATTTATCGATCGATAGCTTCAATCAGGTCAGAAAAGTCCGGCTGCTCACGCAAGCTCAAGCTTCTGTTCAGATATTTATATTTTAGGTAAAGAGATGAAAATCAGAGTATCGCTCATTGCGTGCGGCTTCGGCGTGGCAACGATCTGTTCGAGTGCTTTCGCGCAGAGCAGTGTCACGCTTTACGGGCTTATTTCCGGTGGCTGGGCTTTTTCGACCAATCAGGGCGGCCACCACACCTATCAGGCTGTCAGCGGCACGAACCAGTCGCCGCGATGGGGGCTGCGCGGCAAGGAAGATATCGGCGGCGGCACCAGCGTCATCTTCACGCTGGAGAACGGCTTCAATATCTATAACGGCAATGCTTCATTTAATGCCCGCTTATTCGGCCGTCAATCGTATATCGGCGTGACCAATACGAAGTGGGGCACGCTCACGTTCGGGCGGCAATACGACACCGTGGAAGACCTGCTCGGCCTGAACACCGCGTACAACTGGAATGGCACGATTGGCGACAACGACAACACGTACGCCAACCTGCACGTCAACAACTCGATCAAGTACACATCGCAGAAGATCGCGGGTTTCCAGGCCACTGCGCAGTACGGCTTCAGTAACTCGACAACCGGTTTCAACGACAACCGCAGCTTCGGCGCGGGCGCGAGCTACAACTATGGCAGCCTGAACTGGAACGTCGCGTACACGGAGTTCGATTCGCCGTATAGTGCGACCAACCCGACCGGCGCCATCGATACCGATTATTCGCCCACCTACCTGACGTTCGACCGCAGCGCTTTGGGCACCCACGCCTACGCGAAGAAACAGCGAATCTTCGGCACGGGTGGTTTTTACAGCTTTGGCTTGCTGAAGTTCGGCGCGCTTTATACCGACGTCAACTTCAACTATCTCGACGGTCAGCATCTGAACATACAGAACTTCAGCCTGAGCGCGAATTACTATGTCCGCCCTGATTTCCTGCTTGGCGCGGCGTACGTTTATACGACCGGTGACTACACCATTACGGGCAAGAAACCGAAGTGGAACGAGCTCAACCTCGTCGCCGACTACTACCTGTCCAAGCGAACCGACATTGCGCTGATGGTCTACCTGCAGCAAGCCGGCGGGGGCGCGCTGGCGGATATTCAGGGCTACACCTCGTCGTCGACGAATCGGCAGATGGTGACGACGCTCGGGATGCGGCACACGTTCTAGCGGTTGCTGCAAGGTGCCGCTTCACTGTTCAGTCTCGCGCAACACTGTGTTGCCGGATCCCTCGCTGCATTTTTCGTGAGCGAGGTTTACACTTCTTTCGTCTCCTCCATGTCTCCTCCTGATGTGGATTCGGCCCGCCATGCGGGCCTTTTTTCTTTCTGCCGCGTTGCTTCCGCCGGCCTGTCGTTCGATCCTCGCAAGCTGGCCAAACCTGCCATGCAAATCGGCGCGAGGAACATCATCTGCGCGTCCCATGCGTCCGCGTCAAGCGGCCAGCCGTGGGAGAACGTAATCGTTTGGCCTGTACCCAATCCTTTTAATAGATTTCCGTGCCGTCTCTGGTAGTGAAATATGCCATTGCTATTGCTCCTTTCGAGGTGATTGACCGGTGTCTGCCGGTGTGCCGAACGTCAGAGCAGTATTGGCGATAGCCGGCGAGCGCGATCTTTCTGATCGCCCGTAATTGTCGTATTCGTACGGCTATACCGACTGCTCGCCTGCGGCCTCACCGTTGGCGCTCTGTTTTTTTGCGCCGCCGCATCGTTCGCGTACAGCCGTCGTGCGAATTCGCAAAGTCAGTGCCTCGCAGCGAATCCTCGCAGATCGAAAGACGCTAATCTCCTGCCATAACCAGTGACCGCTCCGGCTCACTCGACAACACTATCCGTCCCCCGTGCAACACCTGCCTGAACGCATCAGGCTTCCGTCATCAGGAATCCGTCATGTGGATCGTCAGACTTGCCTTGCAACGACCGTATACGTTCATCGTGCTGGCCGTGCTGCTATTCATCCTCGGCCCGCTGGCGATCATCCGCACTCCGACGGACATTTTTCCGAATATCAACATTCCGGTGGTCAGCATTGTCTGGTCGTACAACGGCTTTTCCGCCGAAGATATGGCGCATCGGATCACATCGAACTACGAACGCGCGCTGACCACCGACGTGGACGATATCGAACATATCGAATCGCAATCGCTCAACGGCGTGTCGGTGGTGAAGATCTTTTTCCACCCCGGCGCCGACATCAACCGCGCCATCGCCGAAGCCGCCTCGAACTCTGCGTCGATTCTGCGCGTGCTGCCGCCGGGCACGCTGCCGCCGAACATCATCACCTACAACGCCTCCACGGTACCGGTACTTCAGCTCGGCCTGTCGAGCAATACGCTTCCCGAGCAGACGCTGTACGACCTCGGCAACAGCTTCATCCGAACCCAACTCGCCACCGTGCAAGGCGCGGCCGTGCCGCTGCCGTTCGGCGGCAAGATCCGCCAGATCATGGTCGAACTCAATCCGCAGGCATTGCAGGCAAAAGGCCTCGCGCCGGCTGACGTGGTCAACGCCGTGAATGCGCAGAACCTCATCTTGCCGGGTGGCACCGCGAAGATCGGCACCCGCGAATACAACGTGCAAATGAACGGCAGCACCGACACGGTCGCCGCGCTGAACGATCTGCCGATCAAGACGATCAACGGCGCGGTAGTGTACGTGCGTGACGTGGCGCACGTGATCGACGGCTATGCGCCACAAACCAACATTGTGCGCAGCGACGGCAAGCGCGCGGCGCTGCTGCAAGTGGAAAAGACCGGCAGCGCGTCGACGCTCACCATCATCCAGCAGGTCAAGGACATGCTGCCGAAGATCGCCGCAGGTTTGCCGAGGGCACTGGTCATCACCCCGCTTTCGGATCAGTCGCTATTCGTGAAGTCGGCGATCACCGGCGTGGTGCGTGAAGCGTTGATCGCGGCCTGCCTGACCGCCGTGATGATCCTGCTGTTTCTCGGCAGTTGGCGCGCCACGCTGATCATCGCCGTATCAATACCTCTCGCTGTGCTGACATCGCTGATCGCGCTGTCCGCTCTTGGCGAGACCATCAACATCATGACGCTGGGTGGACTCGCCCTGGCGGTCGGAATTCTGGTCGACGACGCCACCGTCGCGATCGAGAACATCACGCATCATCTGGAAACCGGCGAGCCCTTACACGATGCGATCCTGAACGGCTCGGGCGAGATTGCCGTGCCGACCTTCGTGTCCACGCTGTCGATCTGCATCGTGTTCGTGCCGATGTTCCTGCTCTCGGGTGTGGCGCGCTATCTGTTCGTGCCACTCGCGGAAGCCGTGGTGTTTGCCATGTGCGCGTCGTATTTCTTCTCGCGCACGTTGATTCCGACACTCGCGATGTATTTGATGCGCGCGCCTTCGAAAGACGGCAAAGCCGCACAAGGACGGTTCGGCGGGCTGGTCCGGTTTCAGGCGCGTTTCGAACACCGCTTCGAGGCATTTCGCGGCGGCTATCGCAACGTTCTGCAAGGCGCGATTGCTCATCGTGGCCGCTTCATTCCGATCTTCCTCGTGCTGTGTTTCAGTTCGCTCGCGCTGATTCCGTTCGCGGGGCGCGACTTCTTCCCTGCCGTCGATACCGGAGAAATCCGTCTGCATCTGCGCGCGCCCACCGGAACCCGAATCGAACAGACCGCCCGCATCACCGACGAAGTCGAAGCGAAAATCAGCAGCGTAATTCCCAAACAGGATCAGGCGGCTGTGCTCGACAATATCGGCGTGCCCGTCAGCGGTATCAACCTGACCTACGACTCTTCTGATCCGGTCGGCCCGGAAGATGCCGACATCATGCTGACGCTCAAGCCCGGCGCCGGCTCGACCGCGGGCTATGTGGCGAAGCTGCGCAACGTGCTGAACGCGTCGTTTCCCGGCGTGACATTTTCGTTCCTGCCGGCCGATATCGTCAGCCAGATTCTCAACTTCGGCCTGCCCGCGCCGATCGATATCCAGATCGTCGGCAACAAGCTCGAAGAAAATCGCGTCGTGGCGGATCGCCTGCTGGCAAAACTGCGCGGCGTGCGCGGTCTCGTCGATGCCCGCATCCAGCAACCGGGCGACGAACCCGCCATCGACGTGGACGTGGATCGCACCAAGGCCATTCAGGCCGGCCTCACGCAACGCGACGTCGCGCAGAACCTGCTGATCGCCCTGTCCGGCAGCTCGCAAACCACACCGAACTTCTGGCTCGATCCGAAGAACGGCGTGAGCTATCCATTGATGGCGGAAGTGCCACAGTACGACATTCACTCGCTGCAAACGCTCGCGAACATTCCGATCACGACCTTCGGCCTCACCACCGGTCCACAGAATCTGCTCGGCACACTCGGTACGATGTCGCGCAGCACGCAGCAAGCGGTCGTCTCGCACTACAACGTGCAGCCGGTGCTCGACATTTTCGCGTCGACGCAAGGGCGCGATCTGGGCGGCGTCGCCACGGACGTAGCGCATCTCGTCGATGCGGCGCGCGCCGAGTTGCCACCGGGTTCGTCGATCGTGATCCGCGGCCAGGTTCAATCGATGAACGAATCGTTCGGCGGCCTCGAAACCGGCCTGATCTTCGCAATCGCGCTTGTCTATCTGCTGATGGTGGTGAACTTCCAGTCGTGGCTCGATCCGCTCATCATCGTGAGCGGCTTGCCCGGCTCGCTCGCGGGTATCTCGTGGATGTTGTTCACCACTCACACCACGCTCAGCGTGCCTGCCTTGACCGGCACGATTCTCTGCATCGGCATCGCCACGGCGAACAGCATTCTGGTGATCAACACTGCGCGCGAGTTGTTGCAGCAAGGCGCCGATCCGCTCGTCGCCGCACTCGAGGCCGGCTTCAGCCGCTTCCGTCCCGTCCTGATGACGGCGCTCGCCATGCTGATCGGCATGATGCCGATGGCACTCGGTCTCGGCGATGGCGGCGAACAGAACGCACCGCTCGGCCGCGCCGTGATCGGCGGCCTCGGCATCGGCACGATTTCCACGCTGCTGTTCGTGCCGGTGGTGTTCGCGCTGGTTCACAGCCTGCTCGCGAAGCGCCGCGCCCGCCAGGCCGTTACCACGGCTACCACCGCTACCACCGCTAGCCAGGCTCAATAACCAATGCCCACGATAGGACTCCATCATGAACACGCCTGATGCCACTCCGGAACACGACGGCGCCGTCACCAGCGCAGGTCTGCCTACCCTGCGCCCGGCGCCGCCACGCGAGACCGTCCGCGCCGGCGCACTGCGCCGCTACCGTCTGCCGCTGATTCTCGCGGGCGTCGCCGCTGTGCTGCTGATCATCGGCATCGTGCCGCGCTTGCGGGCCAGTTCGGCGCTGGACCAACAGGTTGCCGCGCAAACCGCGCTGACGGTCAAGGTCGTCTCGCCCGGCCACGCGCCGGCTTCGCAAGAATTGCTGCTGCCGGGCGCCGTCATGCCCTATGCGGATGCCTCGGTGTATGCGCGAACCAGCGGCTACATCCAGCACTGGACCAGCGATATCGGCGCCAAGGTGAAAGCCGGCCAGTTGCTCGCCACCATCGAAACGCCGGAACTCGACGCGCAATTGCAGCAGGCGCGCGCCGATGCGGCCACTGCGCAAGCCAACTACAACTACGCCAATACCACCGCGCAACGCTGGCAGCAGATGCTGCAAACGCAGTCCGTCTCGCAGCAGGACGCGGACAGCAAAACGGCCGACATGCAGGCCAAACACGCGACGCTGGCGTCGGCGCAGGCAAATGTCGCGCGCCTCACGGAGATGGTGTCGTACGAGAAAGTCACCGCGCCGTTCGATGGCGTGATCACGGTGCGCAACGTGGATGTGGGAGCGCTGGTCACGGCGGGCGGCACGCCCGGTCTCGCCGCGCCCGCCAACGAGTTGTTCCACATCGCGCAGACGGATGTGTTGCGTACTTTTACCGACATTCCGCAAAACGACGCGAGCTTCGTCAGCGTGGGAACGCAGGTTTATCTGACGACCCAGCAGTATCCCGGCCGCCAGTTCCCGGCGCGGGTCGCGCGCAGTTCCGACGTGATCGACCCATCGAGCCGCACGATGCGCGTGGAAGTCGACGTGGACAACAAGGACGGCGCGTTGCGTCCCGGCGCTTATGTGCAGGTCCATCTTGCCCTCGACACCGCGCATCCCGCACTCGAGCTGCCGGTAAGTGCCTTGCTGTTCCGTCCGACCGGCGTGACCGTGGCCGTGGTCGGCGATAACAACCTGGTCGCGCTGAAGACCGTGACGATCGGCCGCGATTTCGGCACCTACGTCGAGATCGCCACCGGTCTCACCGCGACCGATCGCGTGATCGACAACCCTGGCGATGCGATCACCGCAGGCGAGGCCGTGCAGGTGATGGCGCCCGCTGCCGCTGCCGATGTCACTAAGGCCGCCTCCGCCGCGTCGGCTGCACACGGCTAATGCCGTTCACCCCAAGGAAGCCGACCATGCGCGCCCTGCCCCTGACATTCCTACGCAAGACCTTGGCGACCGTTGTGGCATGCGCGCTGACGGCATGCTCCACCTTGCCCGCCTATAAGGTGCCCGAGACGGCCGTGCCGGATCGCTACGCGGCGCCCACCCGCCCCGCGCAGGCGGCATCCGGCTGGGCCGTTGCAACACCAGTCGATACGCAGCCACGCGGCGACTGGTGGAAGGTCTTCAACGATCCTGAACTGAATCAGCTCGAAGATCAGCTGCCGGTGTCGAATCAGAGCGTGCAAAAAGCCGTCGCGCAATTGCAGCAGGCACGCGCGCTGATCGATTACCAGCACTCCGGCTTTCTGCCGACCGTGACGGCCGGCGCCGCACAATCGCGTACACGTCTCTCGCAAAACGTGGAGGGCCATTCCCTCGCCGGCAAGACCGTGCCCGATTATTCGATGGGTGTAGCCGCCTCGTGGGAACCGGACCTGTTCGGACGCGTACGCGACGCCGTGACAAACGCGCGCGATTCCGCCCAGGCCAGCGAAGCCGATCTCGAGGCAGTCCGACTTTCGATGAGCACCGATCTCGCGCGCGACTACTTCGCGCTGCGTGCGCTCAATATCCAGAAGAAGCTGCTCGACGACAGCGTGAGCGCCTACGCTGCGGCGCTGAAGATTCTCAGGCAGCAACTGGCCGACGGCGCCATCGACGCCTCCGCTACCGCGCAAGCCGAAGCGCAACTGGAAAGCACCCGCTCGCAAGCCACCGATATCGAGGTGCAACGCGCCCAGCTGACGCATGCCATCGCGACGCTGATCGGCGTGCCTGCGTCGTCCTTCTCGCTGCCGCCGAATATCGAAGCCATTCCCGTGCCGCAGATTCCGGCGGGCGTGCCGTCACAATTGCTGGAACGCCGCCCGGACATCGCGGCGGCGGAGCGGCGCGTGGCTGCGGCCAACGCGCAGATCGGTCAGGCGAAGGCGGCGTTCTATCCGGACCTCACGCTTAGCGCGAGCGTCGGGCTCGAGAGCACCTTCTTCTCTCCATGGCTAACCGCGCCGAGTCTGTTCTGGTCGATCGGTCCGCAACTGGTGGGCACGCTGTTCGACGGCGGCAAGCGCACAGCGGCGCTAAAGGGCGCCACGGCGCAGTACGACGGCTCGGTGGCCGACTATCGGCAAACCGTGTTGGTCGCTTTCCAGCAGGTCGAGGACCAGCTTTCGGCGCTCGACTCGCTCGCGAGCGAAGCGCAAAGCCAACGGCGCGCCACGGCCGCCGCGGAACTCTCGCTCAAGCTCACCCAGAACCGCTATCAGGCCGGCGCCGTCAGTTATCTCGACGTCGTCGCCGAGCAAACCATTGCGCTGACCAACCAGCGCACCGAAGCGCAGGTTCAGGCAAGACGCGTGGAAGCGAGCGTGCAGTTGCTGAAAGCACTTGGCGGCGGATGGGATCGCACGGCGCTGGCGGTGTCATCGCAAGGCACAGAGTAATGCTCGTATGGCAATCACCGTGCGAATCGAAAAGAGAAACCGAAGCGCTTTTGCGACACTCGGCTTACGCGAACGCGACTTGAATCCCGCGACGCGGCCAGCGATGACAACGTCTTTCGTGGCCGCGCCGTATCCCACGCAACGACCTCATCGTGATGGTCTACCAGGAGCTGAACAATGAATCAGGACAACGCCGTCGTTTCAGTATTTTCGAGCCACGACGCCGCTGACGAAGCCGTCAAGGAATTGAGCCAGAACGGCTTCGACATGACCAGGCTGTCTATCGTCGGCAAGGGCTATCACTCCGAGGAACACGCCGTCGGCTTTTATACCGCAGGCGACCGCATCAAATCGTGGGGTGCAACCGGTGCGTTCTGGGGCGGCATCTGGGGCCTCTTGTTGACGCCGGCGCTGTTTCTGGTACCGGGCCTCGGCGTGGTCGGCCTCGCCGGTCCGATCGTGACGGCTGTCGTGTCCGCGCTCGAGGGTGCCGTGCTCGGCGGCGGCGTGACGGCGATCGGTGCGGCACTGGCGGAACTCGGCGTGCCGAAGAACGACGCTGTGAAATACGAAACGGCGGTCAAAGCTAATGGCTTCCTGTTGATCGTTCATGGCACGACGGAGGAAGTCGAGCAGGCGCGCGCCATCCTCAGCAAGCTTGGGCTCTTCACCGCAGCGGGAAGCGAAACCAGCTCGTAAGGGTATTGCCTTGCGAAGGTCACTCGCGGCAGGCGTCACCCACCAGGCAGCGCCGGCCGTTTCCATTTGCGGATCCTCACCCGGAGGATTCAACGGATTCACCCGATCAAAAGGACTATCGACATACCTCAGGCTCTGTGTGACATCTGCGGCGCACGGCCCGCTTCGGTGCGCGTCACCGTACTGCAGGACGGCGAGCGGCGCGACCTCGACGTTTGCGACTTTCACTATGTCCAGCTGACGCGCCATCAACGTTACATCTCGCCGCTGGAATCGCTATTCGGCAGCGGACTCTTCGACGAACCCGGCACGACGACGACGCCCACGCCCCGCCGCGGGCAAATGTCGTCCGCGCACAACCGCAACCGTATCGAACAGCATTTCAGCGACCAGGCGAGAGAGATTCTGCAGCGCTCAGCCGAGCGCGCAGTGCTGTTCGGCAGCCGTGAAGTCGATACGGAACATCTTCTCTACGAATTGCCGGAAAGCGACGTCGTCCAGACCCTGCTCAAACAGCACAAGGTTTCCGCCGACGACATCCGCGCTTATATCGACGCCAACGCGACGCGCCGCCCTGGCGCGCCCGTAACCACCAGGGTCCAGCTCGGCGTCTCGCCACGCGTGAAGAGCGCGCTCGATCGCGCCTTTATGATCTCACGCGAAATGGGTCATAGCTACGTCGGCCCCGAGCATATTCTGCTGGGACTCGCGGACGTGCCCGATAGCTTCGCCGGTGTGCTGCTCGCGAAACTCGGTCTCACGTCGCAATCGCTGTTGCAGCACTCGCTGCGGGTGGTCGGCAAGGGCGCGGAGCATGGCCGGATCGATACGCCTTCGAAAACGCCCAAACTCGACGAACACGGACGCGACCTGACGCGGCTGGCCCAAGAAGGCAAGCTCGATCCGGTGATCGGACGGTCACGCGAAATCGAAACCACGATCGAAGTGCTGGCGCGCCGCAAGAAAAACAATCCAGTACTGATCGGCGAGCCCGGTGTCGGCAAGACGGCGATTCTCGAAGGCCTCGCGCAGCGCATCGTGAACGGCGACGTGCCGGAGGTGTTGCGCGACAAACGCCTGATCGAGCTGAACGTCAACTCGCTCGTCGCCGGCGCGAAGTATCGCGGCGAATTCGAGGAACGCGTGAAGCAGATTATGGAGGAGATCGTCGCCGGCCGGCACGAGGTTCTCATTTTCATCGACGAAGTACACACGATCGTCGGCGCAGGCCAGGGTGGCGAAGGCGGGCTCGATATCGCGAACACGTTCAAGCCGGCCATGGCGCGCGGCGAACTGAACCTGATCGGTGCGACCACGCTGTCGGAATATCAGAAATACATCGAGAAAGACGCGGCACTTGAACGGCGCTTTCAGCCCGTGATCGTGGCTGAGCCTTCGGTCGAGCAAACGGTCAATATCCTGCGCGGTCTGCGCGACCGGCTCGAAGCGCATCACAAGGTGACGATTCAGGATCAGGCGCTGGTGGCGGCCGCCGAACTCTCCGAGCGCTATATTTCCGGCCGCTTCCTGCCGGATAAGGCGATCGATCTGATCGACCAGGCCGCGGCGCGCGTTCATCTTTCGCAAACCTCGCGGCCGATCGACATCCACGAAGGCGAAGCGGAAATCGCCCAACTCAAGCGCGAGCAGAGCTACGCGACCAGCCGCAAACAGTACGATCGCGCGAAGGAACTCGAAACCACCATCGACGAACGGCAGACCACGCTGCACGAAGCAACCGAGGGCTGGAAGCAGAAGATCGGCTCGAACACGGCGGAGGTAACCGCGCATCACGTCGCGGAAATCGTGTCGAAAATCAGCGGCGTTCCGGTGACGCAACTCACTGAAGCCGAGAAGGCCAAGCTGCTGCAACTCGAAGAGCGGCTGCATCAACGGGTGATCGGCCAGGAAGAAGCGATCCGGGCGGTCAGCGACGCCGTGCGGCTGTCGCGCTCGGGTTTGCAGCAAGGTCACCGGCCGATTGCCAATTTCCTGTTCCTCGGCCCCTCGGGCGTGGGCAAAACGGAACTGGCCAAAGCGCTTGCCGAGCAGGTATTCGGCGATGAAAACGCGATTGTGCGGATCGACATGAGCGAGTACATGGAACGCCATGCCGTCTCACGGCTGATCGGCGCGCCGCCCGGTTATGTCGGCCACGACGAAGCCGGCCAGTTGACCGAGCGTGTGCGCCGGCAAGCCTATAGCGTGATCCTGCTCGACGAGATCGAAAAAGCGCATCCCGACGTCTACAACATCCTGCTACAAGTATTGGATGACGGACGGCTGACAGATAGCAAAGGGCGCACGGTCGATTTCAGCAATACGCTGATCATCGCCACCAGCAACCTTGCGAGCGACGGCATTGTCACGTTGCCGAATGGGTCGGGTAACATCTGGCGATGCAGAACACAAAATCACTTTACCGCGGCCATCGCTTTCCCGCGATCGTCATCAGTTGCGCCGTGCGCTGGTACTATCGGTTTCAGTTGAGCCTGCGCGACATCGAGTAGCTGCTATTCGAACGCCGTGTCGTCGTCAGCTACGAAACGATTCGACGCTGGTGCGACAAATTTGGCGCGGGCTTTGCACGACGGGTCAAAGCGGCTCGCCCCACACCCGGCACCACATGGCATCTGGACGAGGTGTTTGTGACGTTGTGCGGTGAGCCTTACCTGCTATGGCGTGCCGTTGATGAACATGGGGCCGAACTCGACATGCTGCTGCAGAAACGGCGGGACAAAGCGGCCGCCAAACGGTTCTTCAGGCACGTGCTTCGTTCTTGCCGCGTGCCGCGCAAGATTGTCACCGATCAGCTTCGTAGCTACCCGGCAGCCAAGGCCGACATCCCCGACCTGGCGAACGTCAAACATGTGTTCGTCAAGGCTGCGGCCCGGGTGAACAATCGCGCGGAGAATAGCCATCAGCCTACGCGTGAACGTGAGCGGCGCATGCGCGGATTTCGTGACCCGAAGCGCACGCAGGCTTTTCTCTCGAGCTTCGGACTGATCCGGCAGCACTTCGCGCTCAAGCGGCACTTGCTGCGCGCCTCGCTCTATCGCGAACAACTCGCTTCTCGATTCGCTGCGTGGCACGAATTCACAGCCGTAGCCCAAAATCCGTCGACCGCCTCCTGAGCGATTGACTCTTCGCCGGAGTCCGTGCCGCTGCCGACAAGTTGACAGTGCCCTTCAACGGGTGAGGAACCTGCGTCTCGCGGACTTCGACATAGCGTATCAGTGGCAGATGCAGCATTCCATCGAGCTGATCCTGCAACTGTCTGCTATCGAGAGCCCAAAGCGCATTGCCGAGCCCCGACGCATAGCCTTGCTCAACAACTGTCAGCACCAGCGTAACTGTCGTACTGAACAGCAAGACTCGGCTAAGTAAGGCGACAGCAATTCCACCGTGTTGCGTCTTGAACGTATTGGAAAGCAAGCCAGAATGCGTAGGCGGCAAGATCCCCTCCCGGGTAAGGTGGCCGTCGTTGGAAACGCTGTACTGGAGCGCTTAGTGAGCGTAGTTCGCCAGCAACGAACGGATTGCGGCGTCATTCATGTTGTTCGGCGTCACCGTGACCACGTCAACAAATACCTGAGGGCGCGGCGGATGGCCCTGCAACGCCGAGACCAACCCTTCCAACGCAAGATAACCCATGCGGTAAGGGTCCTGCAATACATCGGCATATATGACGCCACGCCTGAGTCCGTCCATGAATTCCGGACGCCAGTCGAATACGACCAGGCGCGGGCGATCGGCGATCGCCTTTGCGTCAATGATCCGCAGGGCGCCGTAGGCGATCGGTTCGGCCGGCGCGAAAACGGCATCGAGGTGGCCCGGATAGCCGCTCAAGGCCTCCGTGATCAAACGCTCGGCATCACGCGGCCGGTACCCCACGTAAGTATCAACAACCACATCCCAACCCTTCTCCCGTGCGACGCTCAGAAACCCGTTTTCGCGCGCGGTCGTAGAGCTGATGTTCGTTGCAAGCCGTAACACGGCTACCTTGGCACCCTTTTGCAGGGCCGGTGCCAGGCTGAGCGCTGCCTTTCTGCCTGCACCAAAATTGTCTGTATACACGGTCGAGATGCCCCTGTAATCAGGGCTGTCCCGATCAACGAGGATCACTGGGACTCGGATCGAAACCTGCGTTTTGCTCTGCAGGGGTTCCGGCGCTAACACAACGCCGGCCACCCCCTGCTGCACCAGGTAGTCGATCATGCGCAACTGGAGATTCGACGTGTCCAGCGACGCCCCATCCGAAGGATTGCGTATCAGGAGATGCACATGCCGATCCTCAGCCGCCTGTTCAATGCCTTTGATCATTGCCTGGTAGAAGACAAGCGATGATCCGGGTAGGACGACACCGATTGTGGTCGCTCTCGCGGTCGATACGGTTGCGGTCAAGGCGGAAAGAAGCAAGAAGAACGAAAGAGTCTTGCGCATAGTGACTGACCTTCGTTATCGAGATCGCTCGAAATAGATCCCCGCTCACGGAGAAGGATTCCTTCAGACGATTACCTTATTCGGGGAGAACCGCTAAAACCAAGCTTCCACTCCACTATACGGCACGGCACGACTTCCGAACCGTGAGGAAGATTTCGCAACCGCTTTCACTGTTTCGTCGCGCTGCGTTCGCCCTCTGTTCCTCGCTACCCTTCAGTCAATCGACGCTCGTGCCGGTTCTGTCGCATTGTGTTGGTGTTCAGAATCGGTGCTAGCCAGCGTGCACAGCACCGCTAGCATGTCCAGTAATTGCGCTAGCGTGCCTTGCATGTGCTGTTAATCAATTCGTGCATCGCACTTTACCTCGAAGCCGCAGCACCGCTTTTCGCACAGGAGACGTCTCGCGGATTATGGCCGCAGCCGAACACTACCACGCGTGCTAATCAAAATAGCTCTTTGCACAAGAGCTAAAGTTATCTTTCCTTAAACCAGATAACAAAACACAGAAGCGCTTTCTGACTGCATGCGGCCGGTAACGATCCTGAACTCCACCCAAAAAAAGTGTCCCTCGGATCGCATCGTCCGTAAGACTTGATATCCAGCACCGATGCCACGCTAGCAGAGTTACCGAACAAGCATCATCACGATTGTTGTACCGTCGCGACAGGCGTGATCGCACGCAACGCGTTACGCAGCAAGCCATCCCGGCGTTTTGGCCGCTAGCATTCCTGTGAACATGGCTAGTGGCAATTGTGAGCACCAACAGAATTAACGGACACCAACAGCTATTGCAGCACGGGCCGGCGGAGCACTCAAGAAGTCAGTCCTGGAACTCGGAGGCTCAGATCCTTTCATCGTTCTGGCTGACGCGGATCTCGAAGGTGCATCTGAAGCTCCAACCGGGCACATCAGCACTGGCATATTGCCAGGCAGACCGATAGCCTGGTTAGGCCTGGACTCGAAAGATTGGAGAGGCTCCAACCGTCCAATCGCGATGAAACTGGGATTCATGTCGAATACTTCGATGCCATTCATTGTGTTAGCTATCGTGTTTGATTGACTCTGGCACCTGCTTCGTGCCTCCACTGCATATCTCTGCCGAGGGCTGGGTCTCTCGGACACGCCGCTTCGACAAGTGACTGCTAATTCGTATAGCTCCAAAGAGCCTTAATGAAAGGGCTCGAAACATCCTTTGGATGTGGGACTTTTCGAATCGCCCTGAAATCGCCGCCTAATTAACGGCGCTTTGGTATGCGCTCGACTACATCGTTCGCGATACGCGCTCGGCCACCTCTGCCCAATGCTCGACTCGACGAACGAATCCGCGATGTCGAGGCAAGTTCGCATGTTGCTATTTTTCTAAGCTTCGTTATTGGACGGCTCACATCTTGTGTGTCAGCAGCGCGCATCCGAAGCAGTCAGTCCTCAAAATTTGTGCACCGCACAACGAAATTTCGAAATGCCGCAGACTTTGTTGTCTGCCGATACTTCGCAAAAAGAAATTTGACAAACTATCTTTAGATATATATCTTACGACACATCTTAAGACACAAACGGGAGTACCCAAGATGCGTCATCACCATCGATTTTCCCGTCCGCACAAAGCGGACGACAGTCCGTACACCGGCCGCGAAGCGGCGTCGCTTCATGCACTCTGGCATGCGTTCGCGCGCCACCACGAATCTCGTCGCGCACCAGGCGAACGAGGCGAACGCGATGCCCGCCGTGACGCCCGTGGCCACGACGGCCACGGCTTCGACCACTTCTCGCCGCACGCCCTGTGGCACGCCATCGGCCGCCATCATGAGCCGCGCGGCGGCGGTCGCGGCGGGCGCTTCGGCGGCGGCCCAGGCGGCTTCGGCGGCGACGGCGACGGTCTTCCGCGCGGCCGTAAATTCAGTTCCGACGACCTGCAACTGCTGCTGCTCTCGCTGATCGGCACGCAGCCGAGCCACGGCTACGAACTGATCAAAGCGCTCGAAACCCGTTCGAACGGCTTTTACAGCCCGAGCCCGGGCATGGTCTATCCGGCGCTCACGTATCTGGAAGAACTCGGCTATGTGACCGTGCAACTCGAAGGCAACCGTAAGCGCTACGAACTGTCGGAAACGGGCCGTGACTACCTGGCCGCCAACCGCGAGCGCGTCGAGTTGATGCTCGCCAGGCTGAGCCATATCGCCCGCAAGATGGATTCGGTGCGCCGCGCGTTTGCCGGTGAAGAGCCGGCCGACATCAGCGAAGGCGGCTGGCTGCCGGAGTTGAACGAAGCGCGCCGTGCGCTCAAGCGTGCGCTGCTGCTGCGCGACAACGCGCCAGCGGCCGAGCAGCGCCGCATCGCCGACATTCTCATGCGCGCGGCCAAAGAAATCGAAAGCCAGGTCAAGCCGGACAGCAGCGAATCCGGCAATGGCGGCGCAACGGCCGTTTGACATCGAGCGGCCCGCACCGCGCGTGTACTAGTGCGCCGGCAGCGCCCCCAGCGCGTGAACGCGCCTATCGAACCAACAGGAGTAGCACTCTCATGCTGATGAAACACCAACCAACCGATCTGGCCGTTCAACGCGTGCGGCATCCGCTGAAATTCCGTCTGCTGCAGGTCAAGCAGGTGCGCGCGCTAACGCCTCATCTGATCCGCGTCACCTTTACGGGCGAAGACCTGCACGACTTCGTCTCCGCTTCCTTCGACGACCACATCAAAGTGTTCTTCCCCGAACCCGGCGCGGACAAGCCGGTGCTGCCGGAAGCAGGCCCGAACGGCCCGGTGTTTCCCGCCGGCCAGCCGCGGCCGGTCGCGCGCGACTTCACGCCGCGCCGCTTCGATCGTGAGGCGCGCGAACTCGACATCGAATTCGCCATGCACGACGCGGGCCCCGCCGCTACGTGGGCGGCGCAAGCCAAGGTGGGCCAGTATCTCGGTATCGGCGGCCCGCGCGGTTCACTCGTGATCCCCACGGGCTTCGACTGGCATCTGCTGATCGGCGACGATACCGCGTTGCCCGCCATCGCCCGCCGCCTCGAAGAACTGCCGGCCGGCACGCGCGTCGCCGCGGTAATCGAAGTCGCCGACGCGTCGGCGCAGATCGAATTCACGACACAGGCCGAGTTGCATATCGTCTGGTGCCATCGCAACGAAGTGAGCGTACGCGGCGAAGCTTTGTTGCGGGCGGTCCGCGAAATCTACCTGCCTGAAAACGGCGAAGGGTACGTGTGGGCGGCCGGCGAAGCCGCCACCATGCGCGCGGTGCGCTATCACCTGTGCACGGAGCGCGGCGTCGACAAATCGCGTATTCGCGCGGCCAGCTACTGGAAACAGGGTGCCGAAGCGGTGCACGAAACGCTCGACGACTGAGCCTGCTAAAACAGGTCCTCATGCCGGCAATTGACGAGAATTTCCGCGACGCTCGCGGAGTTCGGCATCTCGATTGTGTTGGCGACCAATCGTGCGATGTCCTCGGGTTGTGTCATCGCTTCCGGCTCGAGATCCGCGATGCCGGCGGCCATTTCCGTGTTGACGAATCCGGGGCATATCGCCGTCGCACGCAAGCCATCGTCCCAGCCTGCGCGACGTACGGCATGAGTCAACGCTATCGCGGCATACTTCGACATCTGATAGCCCGCGTTGAGGTTCTTCACGCGCTTGCCGGATAGCGACGCGATCTGCACGACACGAGCACCGCCCGCGCGGCGCAAATGCGGCAACGCAGCCTGGATCAGCCGGAACGGCGCTTTCACGTTGATGTCGAGCGTTTCTTCGAGCAGTTCGTCGGTGCCCTCTTCCAGGCCGATGTGCTTGCAGATACCCGCATTGCTGATCAGCACGTCGATACGGTCGAAGCGTTCGACCGTTGCCTCGACCCAGCGGCGGCCCGCGTTTGTGTCGCGCGCTTCGTATGGAAACGCGAGCGCATCGAAACGACCGGCGAGCGCCGACGGATCGCGCACGCCCAGCGACAGCCTATAGCCGCGTCGCGACAACTCGGTCGCGATTGCCAGCCCGATGCCGCGACTCGCGCCGGAAATCATGGCTACTTTTTGCATGACTCTCTCCGTGAAAGCATTACCTTAAAAGCCCGCATCGATGACGATTTTCGTACCGTCGCTGAAACGGTTGAGGCGAAACGCGTGCGGATCGACGAGCGGCGTGTCGTTCGTCACCAGATCCGCCATCAGCTTGCCGGCCGCCGGCCCGATGCCGAACCCGTGCCCCGAAAAGCCGGTGCCGATGAAGAGGCCCGGCACCGTATCCACACCGGAAATCACCGGAATCGCGTCAGGCGTCACATCCATGTAGCCCGCCCAGCGCTGCGCGATTCGCGCGTGCGCCAGATGCGGGAAGACCTTGATGAACTCGCGCAAACCGGCGTCGGTGTATCGGGTGATCGGTTCCGGATCGAGCGTGCGGATCTCTTCGAACGCTGTGGGACGGTCGAGCACCCAGTGTCGTGGACGGCGCAATTCATCGAAGAAACGAGCGCCAATGCCAATGCGCAACGAGCCCAACTGGCTCTTCAGTGCTTCGACGTACTTGAAGAACAGGCGAAATGAATCGGGCGTGAGATCGCTATAAGTGCGAAAGCCAAAAGCGATCGTGTAGCCGCCGTCGGCGCGCTTGCGAAACGCGAATTTCTTGTTGCTCGCGCTACAGGCCGGACCGCCGTCGAGCGGCTCAGTGCGAAGCACCGAGGCTTTTACCAGCAGTTGAGGTACATCGACACCCAGGTTCCCGCAGAACAACCGCGACCATGCGCCGCCCGCGACGACGACGCTATTGCAGCGGATCGTACCGTGCTCGGTGACCACCGCACTGACGCGCCCCGCGCTCGTTTCGATGCCACGCGCGGCACACGGCGTCAGAATCTTGACACCGCGTTTGCGTAACGCATTCGCGATCGCCGGTGCGGCTTTTTGCGGTTCGGCGCGGCCGTCGCCAGCTGTGTAGAGTCCGCCCTTGAACGCTTTCGTGGCGCCAGGCAGCAGTGCGCCAACGGTACTTCCGTCGACCAGACGTGTATCGAACGCGTCACCCGCTACGTTGCGCGCCTTGTCGAGCCATACGTGGTGACTGTCCATCACGGCGTCTTCGTCCGTCATATAGAGGATGCCGCATTGATTGAAGCCGGTGTCGATACCCAACGTCGCATCCAGTTTCCGCCACAGCTTCAGGCTCTCGATGCTCAACGCGAACTCGCGCATGTCGCGATGCGTGACGCGAACCCAGCCCCAGTTGCGGCTCGATTGCTCACCCGCGATATGGCCTTTCTCACATAGCGCGACCTGCAAGCCTTTCTCGCTAAGATAAAGGGCCGTGCTCACGCCGATAATGCCGCCGCCGATCACAACGACATCGACTTTCGCTGGCAAGGTGGTGTCGTCGGCGACTGTTTCTACTTTCGGTCCCATCGTGGCTGATATCCTGCCTGTGAAGGCTAGTTATGTTGATCGGCGACGCCAGCCCTGACCGCGACGGTCGAATTGGCCGAAGCCTGCGCCTTGCGTTGCCGGCGTGACGATCCCGCTCTGGAATGACCGCGCGACGGATTCGAATGACGGTTGGTCCAACGGTCAATGTGGTTAATCGCATGCGTGAGCGGCACGGTCACGAGCAGGTACACCACGCCCGCGGCCACCAGCGGCGACAGGTTCGCGGTATTCACCGACGTGTTCTGGCCGATCGTGAACAGATCGCGCTGCGAAGTCAGCAGGCCGAGAAAATAGACCAGGCTCGAATCCTTGACGATCGAAATGAACTGATTCGCAAGCGCCGGCAAGATGCGCCGCACGCCCTGCGGCACGATCACATAGCGCATGCTGCTCCAGTACGTCATGCCGAGCGCCTGACATGCGGACAGTTGTCCGCGCCCCACGCTTTGAATGCCGGAGCGAAAAATCTCCGCGATATACGCGGACGAAATCAGCCCAAGCGCGACGATCGCGAGCGGGTACGGATTCGGCCCAAAGATCGCCAGTCCCACGGGCGCGAGGCCCTGCCCGACCAGCAGGATCACGAGCGCTGCCGGCAGGCCGCGAAACACGTCGATGAACACCTGCGCGGGCAGCATCAACCAGCGCGTGTGAGACACGGCCATCAACGCGAGCACCATGCCCGCAACGATACCCAGCACGGTTGAAAACACCGACAGCACCAGCGTGTTGACGAGACCCGTGCAAAGCAAAGACGGCATCGACGAGACCAGCAGCGGCCAGTCGAGAAAGTTCTGCAAGAAAGCATTCATGGTGCGCTCCTTGTTGAGCGCCGGCGGCGGGTTGAGCCGCCGGCCGGGCCTGATCAGCTACCGGTCTTCATCGCGTAGGGCGGCAGATTCGCGGGCTTCGGATAACCGGGGTGGAACTGCATGTACAGCTTGACCCACGTACCGTCCGCAACCAGTTGGTCGATGGTCTTGTTCAGCGCCGCCTCGAGCTTCGCGTTGCCCTTGTGCACCGGGAAGCCGGCAGGAAGGTTGACGGCCGAGATATCGAGCTTGTCCGCGATGTTCAGTTGCGGGTACTTGCTCTGCAAACCCTCGACGAGCGTTTTGTCCACGAAATAGCCGTCGATATATTTCGAGCGCATCGACAGGAAGCCCGCATTCAGATTCGGAAAGCGCACGATCTGCGCACCCGGCAGATAGCTGTCCGAATAGGTGTCTTCGATGGTGCCCTGCACGACGCCGATCCGTTTGCCCTTCACCGATGCCGGGTCGCTCGTAATCGTGCTGTCGGGCAAGGTCGCAACGCTCAGCAGGCCGGTCAGATAGCCCTCCGAGAAATCGACCATCTTCAGACGGTCTTTCGTGATCGAAATCGAGCCGGCGGCCAGATCGAGTTGCTGGTTCGCAACGCCCGGCAGCAATCCACTGAAATCCTGCGCGCGAAACACGGCGCTCAAGCCGAGTTTCGCCGCGACCGCTCGCAGCAATTCGACGTCGAAGCCCGTCATCTTGCCGTTGTCGATATACGAATACGGCTTGTTGTTCGCATCGACACCGGCGACCAGCTTGCCGGGAGTCAGCGTGCCGAGATCGTCGGCATGCGCGTTACCTGTCAAGGTGAACGATAGCGGCACGACAACCGCAATGAGGCTGAGAAGATGGCGAAAACGCATGATGTTTGCTCCGTCGAAAAGGCCTGCGATGGAAAGAAAATCAAGTGGACATCACTGCAATATCCTGGAGAGAAAGTCGCGGCCACGAGCCGAGCGCGGACGCTCGAAAAAAGCGTCCTTCGTGTCGTCCTCGACGATGGCGCCCTGGTCCATGAATACGACCCGGTCCGCGACACGGCGCGCAAAGCCCATTTCGTGCGTGACGCATAACATCGTCATGCCGTCCTGCGCGAGTTCGGTCATCACGTCCAGAACCTCATTGACCATCTCGGGATCGAGTGCGGAGGTCGGTTCGTCGAACAGCATTGCAACGGGATCCATCGACAACGCCCGCGCGACCGCCACCCGTTGCTGCTGTCCGCCCGACAACTGCGATGGAAACCTGTCCTCATGCGCGCGCAAGCCTACGCGCTGCAGCAGCATGCGCGCCTTGTCGGCGGCTTCGTCGCGGCTGCGCCGCAATACGTTGACCTGCGCGAGAATCAGGTTCTGGCGAATGTTCAGATGCGGAAATAGTTCGAAATGCTGAAACACCATGCCGACCCGCGCGCGCAGCGTTTGCAGATTGGCTCCGCGTGCCGAGACCAGCGTGCCGTCAACGACGATCTCACCTTGCTGCACCGGTTCGAGTCCATTGACGGACTTGATCAGCGTCGATTTTCCGGAACCGGATGGCCCGCAGATCACGACCACCTCGCCCCGGCCGATGTCGGCGGAACAATCGGTCAGCACGCGCTGCTCGCCGTACCACTTCGAAACGTTACGCAGAGAAATCATCCGCAACTCCTCAAGCCTGAAGCGCATCGGCTTCGGTGTCAGTGTCGACGTCGATATCAGGAAAGGGTGGCACGCACCCGGCCGCTCCAGAGATCGTCGAATGTATAGAGCGCTGTGCCGACCGGCACGCTCAGGCGGCTCGCCATGCCGGCCGGACTGATCGGAAACGCGCCTTCGCCGAATGCGCCCGACTTTGCGTCGAATCCGAGCAGGTGTTTCGCGATCCGCGCGCCTAGATAGCTCATTAGCGCCACGCCATTGCCGTTGCAACCGAGCGCGTAATGAATGCCATCGTGTTGGCCAATATGCGCGAGCCTGTCGCCGGTCATCGCGACATAACCCTTCCACGCGTGCGTGATGCGCACGTCGCGCAAGGCGGGCCACAACTCGATCATCTTCGCGTGCAGCATTCTCGCCGCCACGCGCTCGCTCACCTCGCGGATCGCCGGGCGCGAGCCGAACAGCATCCGCGTGCCGTCGGGCGACGGCCTCGTGTAGAACAGATTGCGCTTCGAATCGCTGATCATGCGTCGCCCCGGATTCAGCACGGCCATCAGTCCTGGCGGCAGCGGTTCCGTCGCAATCTGGTAGCTCGCCACCGGCAGCACGCGCCGCGAGAAGAACGGCAGCAGCGGTCCCGTATAGCCGTTGGTCGCGACCAGCACATGTTTAGCGTCGATCTTTCCCCGCGTTGCATGAACCCTGAAACCCGCGCCATTGCGTTCGATCCGCTCCACGCCCGCATGCGAATGCAGAGTCGCGCCGCAGCGCCGTGCGAGATCGCGTAGCGCGCGATGATATTTGGCGGTATGCAGACCGCCGTATTCGTCGACGAGAATCCCGCCGTAGTAGTAGTCCGAGCCGATCAACGCATGCTGATCCGCGCGCGGCACGACGTGCACTGTGACGCCGGTCTTGTCGCGCAACAGATCGCCTTGGCGCCGCAAGACATCGAAGTGACGTGGCGTGAATGCGCCGAAGAAGCGACCAGTGATCTGCAAATCGGCGTCGAGCTGCTCGTCGGCGACAAGGCGTTTCAGATAGTCGAAGCTCGCCATGGACTCGCTCATCAGGCGTCCCAGCCGTTCTGCCGAGACCCCGCGAATCGCATTGGTCAGCGCAAGCTTCTGTCCGCTCGACACCATGCCGCCGCTGCGCGTGCTGCCGCCCGCGCCGATTTCGGCGGCGTCGAGCACGGCGACGCGCGTGCCGAGTCGCGCAGCTTCGGCTGCCGCCGCCAAGCCGCAATACCCGCTGCCGATAATCACCACGTCGACCCGGGACGGCAACGCGTCGCGGACCGTCTCCGGCGGTGCGGCGTCCCACCAGTAAGGGGTCAGGCGAAAGTCGTCATGAAACAGCAAGGCTTCGGAACGCATCGTGGATCGCCGGTGACAAGGTTCCAGCCAGTCTAGGTTTGGGTTATCCATCCGGTCAAATACGATCAAAAACGGCTGCCATTCAATTTTGATATGGCAAGCTGAGGACCGAATCAACGAAATCAGGTGAGCCGGGCAGATGAACCAACGACAAATCGAAGCGTTCAGGCTAGTCATGTTGCGCGGATCGATGACCGCTGCCGCCGAGGAACTCGGCACGTCGCAGCCGAGCATCAGCCGGTTGATTGCGGAGTTGGAGACGTCGACGGGTCTGACGCTCTTCACGCGCAACGGCGGGCGCATTCAGGCCACGGACGCGGGCAGCGCGTTCTATCGCGAAGTGGACCGGAGTTTCGTGGGCCTCGAAAAACTCGCGCATTCCGCGCGTGAGATACGCCAGTTCGGCAGTGGCCGGTTGCGGCTCGTCGCGGCGCCGGTGCTGGCATTGTCATTCGTGCCGATGGTGATCGAGCGTTTTCTTGCGGTGTATCCGCGCATCGCGATATCGCTGGAAATGCGCAGCGAAGGCACGATCCAGCGCTGGGCTTCGTCGGCCTATTGCGATATCGGCTTCGCCACGACGACGCCCGATGCGTTCGGTGTGACGAGCGCCGAGTTATACCGGTTGCCGGGTGTATGTGCGCTGCCGGCCAGGCACCCGCTGGCTGCGCGCGAGCGTATCCACGCGCGGGATCTACGCGGTGAAAAGCTGATCCTGCCTTCGTATGCCGACGACACGCGTTCGTCGCTGGATCGTGTGTTGCGTCAGGCGGAAGTCAATCAGGTGCCGACCATTGAAACACCGTACGGTGCGACGATTTGCGCGATGGTGTCGCGCGGTTTGGGAATCGGCATCGTGAATCCGCTTACAACGGTTGACGCCAATACGGCGAAGATCCAGTTCCGGCCGTTTTCACCGGACATCGTGTTCCGTGGGTTCACGGTGTGCCCCCAGCTTCAATCCACCAATCCGATCGTCGACAGTTTTCTGAAGATCGCCAACGAGACAATGAGGCTTCAGGCGAAACACTCGAAAGCGTAATGTGACGGACAGGTTTCGATATTGGATTGGCGAAGCCAATCCAAACCCGGTCACGCGTTTATAGCGGCGGCTGAGTGAGTGAAATCAATCCGCTTGAATCGAACTGCGCTTCGCCAGGCACGCAACGTGAATCCTTTGCCGGCATCGCTGATCGTCAGGCAGCTTCGGGGCGCGAGGCAGGCTGCGCTGTGACGAGCCGATTGCCGCCGAGCGACTTCGCGTTGTATAACGCCGCGTCGGCCGCCGCCAGCAGGTCGGCAAGCGTGGGCACATCGGTTCCGAGCTGTGCGAGCCCAATGCTGACCGTTGCGTGTATCGCGACGCCGTCAATGCGGTGAGGGATCGTCTCGGCGAAACGTTTAGCGATAAATTCGCCCACTTCTTTGGCACGAAGGCTGTCATGGTGGGGAAGTAGCGCAGCGAACTCTTCTCCGCCGATGCGCGCGAGAATCGCATCGGGCCTCACCCCGCTCCGAGCGATGTCGCTAAATGCCTTCAGCACCTCGTCGCCCGTCTTATGACCGTAGCGGTCATTGATTGCCTTGAAGAGATCGAGATCGAATGCAAGGAGGGAAATCGGCTGGCATGACTCTGCGTCACGGACCACCCGTTCGCCCTCTTCAAAAAACCATCTGCGATTGCCAAGACGGGTCAGGTAATCCGTTTGCGAGTCTCGCAGAAGCTCGCCATGAGTCTCCTCGCGGATCAGCCTCAGCAAGGTCATCGGCAGAACGACCGAGTACAGCACACCTTCGTACATCGTAATGTTGCTGGCGACCAGCACCACGTCCTGCCCGTACCGTGCCGCCAACCAGGGCAGGATGGACGCTCTGGCCGCATACAGGAGCGCATGAATGCCCGTCACCCATACCGCGATGCGCCGCGATTGCATCGCTTTCATGCTGTCGCATCGCAGCAGTTCGAAAGACGTCACGCCGCTTGCCAACGCGATCGGAATGGCGCTCGCGTAGTACCACACCGAATCATCCCAGCGCGCACCGGCCACGGCCCATGTGAGCGCCAGCAGGATGAGCATTGCAATAGAGCCGGTACGGTATTGCCGGCCGCTCAAGGCCGCGACGCCGTGCAGAAGCAATAGATAGCCAGTGACAATAACGAGGTTGCTCAAGGCGGAGCCCGTCGCACCGGGCAGCTTGTGACGAACCGTTGCCGCCGCACATCCGATGGCAAGCGTGGCGTACCCCGCTGCCAGTATTTTCAATTCCCCGCTGCGTCTGGGATGTGTTCGATATTCCCAGAGCGTCATCACGGAACTGGCGAACAGCGTCCCGACGATGAGGAAATAAAGGGTGAGAAGATCGACGTGCATCGTTGAGGAGAGAATCCTGCGCCAGCGTACCGGGGCGGCAATTCTACGCAAAAAATCGATAGTTGGATGATAGTCGAGGTGGGGTCCCGGATACATTCGGAGGCCGCTCGCCTTTAAGCGTGTCTGCATTACCATCGCACTCAACTTATGTCGAAAGAGGAAGTGAACGGTCCGCTCGCGGCAACAGATATAGTCTCTGGCAAGACCGCTGTCGTTGTAGACAATGCACGCCGACGTTTCCATTCTGACGCGCGGGTGAGGCCCGGAAGTCTGGATTTGAAACCGAGGAATGAACTGAGCCGCCTCTAATCTGGCAGGGACCAAGACGCACCTGCAACCCGACGAGGGAGAAAAACGCAATATGGAGACGCAGTGTGATCTAACGGCAAATGTGGACGGAACTTTAGAGCCATCAACTGAAAGCCTTAAATGAAGCTTGCGGAGCAGTGTGAACGGAAGCGTGACCGGACGCCAGGTCAAAAACTATCAGACAACCACATCCAATTGATTTTTTAAGCTGGCGCTGAGTTTATTGGCTTTGTTAGATACATGTCACTGATCAAATAAATGACAAGCAACTAACCAAACCCATGCGCTGACATGCCGACCGCTTTCGCACAAACCGTCGAAGCCCACTTTGCCGACCTCACCCCCACGTCCAAGCGCATTGCCAGCTATATGCTGGCGAATCTCGAACGACTCGGACTGGAAACGGCTGATCAGATTGCGCAGCAGACGGCCACAACCGGTATTTCCGTGGGCCGGTTTCTGCGCAGCGTCGGCTATCGCAATCTCGACGACCTCAAGCGCGAGCTGCGCGGCGCACAAGCGCGCCCGTGGATGATTACCGACCGGCTCGACGAATACCGGCGTGTGTCCGGACAGTTCGGCAACGCGGCGCATAACGGCGAGAGCGGAGAAAACGGGGCCCTGACCCACTCATTAGAACTCGAAATCGACGCGATCCAGCATGTGTACCAGTTGGCGCACTCGCCCATGTTCGCCCGTATCGCGGAGCGCATTTCCAATGCGGACGCCGTGTATATCCTCGGCATCCAGTCGACGCGCGGCATCAGTAACGCGTTCTACAGCTACCTCGAATATATCCGTGCGCGTGTGTTCTACTCCGACGGCATGTCGGGCTCATACGTCGATTCGCTGAATTCGGAGTTTGCCTCACCGTACCTCGTCATTACCGATACGCGCGCCTACTCGATGATCGCGCGCCGCTATTGTGAAGCCGCGACACGTCGTGGCGTGCCGTTCGCGCTGGTCACCGACATCTATTGTCCCTGGGCTCGCGAATTCGCCTGCGACCTGTTGCAGGTCAAAACCGATGTCGGCCAGTTCTGGGACTCTCTGGCGCCGCTCACCTGCCTGTTCAACCTGCTGATTAGCGCGATCGTCGCGCAACTGGGGTCCGCCATCGACGAACGCGTCGCACGCAATCGCGAGTTGCAAGGCGAATTCAACCAGTTCGATCTCTGAACCCTCTCACAACCGGCATCTCACCGCGCCCTCCATGACAAAACCGCGACTCATCGAAATCACCGCCGCCACGCATGGCGTGGACATCGACCTCGTCTATGCCACCGAGCGCAACCTGACCGGCAAGCCGATCTACAAGGAAGCTCACTGCCTGCTGCTCGAACCCGCCGAAGCCGGCTTGCGCAAGGCCGTTGAAATTGCCCGCGACGCCGGCCTGACCGTGCGGATTTTCGACGCGTACCGTCCGCCGCAGGCGCAACAGGTGCTGTGGGATTTCCTCCCCGATCCCACCTACATCGCCGAGCTTGGCCGTGGGTCGAACCATAGCCGCGGTACGGCGATCGACCTGACGCTGCTCGATGCCGGCCGCAATGAACTCGACATGGGCACGGGCTTCGACGCCATGACGATCGAGTCCGAACACTTCCATACCGGCCTGCCCGCGCACGTGCAGCGCAACCGCCTGTTATTGCTCGGCATCATGCACGCCGCCGGCTTCGCCCACATCAAGAGCGAATGGTGGCATTACGAGCTGCCTGGCTCCCGTGCGCTGCCGGTAATCGACAACAGCGAAAGCGGTCCGCTGCGTCTCATGTAGTGCCCTCGATTTCTCCATCCGTTGTTCCCTGACAGGCTCTACCCCATTCCTATGGAGCGGCAATGAAACTGGTATTGCGCAATGCTTTGACGGCGGCAGCGATCGCCTCCGCCTTGACCTTGTCGTTCGCAGCGGTCAGCCCCGCTACCGCGGCGACGCCGAAAGACATGTTCGTCATGGCGACGTTCCTCGACGAATTCACCACGCTCGATCCAGGCGAAATCTACGAGCTGGTGCCGGAAGAATATGTGGCGAATACGTATGACCGGCTGGTGCGGGTCGATCTGAAAGACCCGTCGAAGTTCAACGGCGATGTCGCGCAATCATGGACCGTGAGCCCCGACGGCCTGACCTTCACGTTCAAGATCCGTTCAGGTCTCAAGTTCCACTCGGGCAATCCGCTGAGCGCCGACGACGTGGCGTGGTCGATCCAGCGCACCGTGCTGCTCGACAAAGGCGCGGCGGCCGTGCTGCAAGGCATTGGCCTGACGAAGGACAATGTGCTCAACAACGTGAAGAAGGTTGACGATACAACCGTCAGTGTGACGACGGACCAGAAATACGCGCCGACGTTCGTGCTGAACGTACTCGGTGCGTGGCCCGCATCGGTGGTGGACAAGCAGTTGCTGCTCACGCACCAGAAAGGCAATGACCTCGGCAACGACTGGCTGCGCACGAACGAGGCCGGCTCCGGCGCCTACAAGCTCGTCAAATGGACCGCTAACGACAGCATCGTCCTGCAGCGCTTCGACGGCTATCGCGTTCCGCTCGCCATGAAGCGTATCGTGTTGCGTCACGTGCCGGAAGCATCGAGCCAGCGCCTGCTGATCGAGAACGGCGACGTCGATGTGGCGCGCAACCTGAGTCCGGACGATCTCGTCGCCCTGACGAAATCCGGCAAGGCGCATGTGAGCGCGGTGCCGCAAGCCACGTTGCTGTACCTCGGCCTGAACGTCAAGAATCCGAACCTGGCCAAACCGGAAGTCCAGGAAGCGATGAAGTGGCTGATCGACTACAACGGCATCCAGAGCAACGTCGCGAAAACCACCTACAAGGTGCACGAAACGTTCCTCCCGGAAGGCTTTCTCGGCGCGCTGAACACGAACCCGTACCAGCAGAACGTCGCGAAGGCCAAGGCGCTGCTGGCAAAGGCCGGCCTCTCGAATGGCTTTTCCGTGACGATGGACGTGCGTAACGGCTACCCGTACAGCGAAATCGCCGAAGCCGTGCAGGCCAATCTCGCCCAGGGCGGCATCAAGGTTCAGATCATCCCCGGCGATAACAAGCAGACGCTCGCCAAGTACCGCTCGCGCTCGCACGACATCTACATTGGTGAATGGTCGGCGGACTACATCGACCCGCACAGCAATGCCCAGGGCTTTACCTGGAATCCCGACAATTCCGACAAATCGGCCTATAAGATGCTCGCATGGCGCAACTCGTGGGACATTCCCGGCCTGACGAAGGAAACCAACGCGGCGCTCGCCGAATCGTCGACAGCAAAGCGCGCCGAGTTGTACCAGACCATGCAGAAGCAGGTGCTCGCGAACTCACCCTTCGTGATCATGTTCCAGCAGGTCTCGCAGGTCGCGGCGCGACCGGGTGTGACGGGACTCGAGGTGGGTCCGATCAACGACCTCGTGTCGTATCGTGATCTGAAGAAGCAGTAACGTTGGCGGCGAAGGCGATACTGTCCAGGCTTCGCCTTCGACCCAGGAACTCATCATGTCGACTCCCCTCACGACTTTCGAGCGCATGCGCGCGCTTTCGGCTGAAAGCGCCAGCGTGCGCTGGACCTTGCGCCTCGTGCGCTGGATCATCACGCTCGTGATCACCTTCACCGGGTTGCTGGCGGTCACGTTCGTGATCGGCCGCAAAATACCGATCGATCCGGTGCTGGCTATTCTCGGCGATCGCGCGTCGGCGACGGCCTACGCGGCGGCGCGTCTGCAGCTCGGGCTCGACAAGCCGCTCGCCGTGCAGTTCCTGATCTATGTGCGCGATGTGCTGCATGGCAACTTCGGCATGTCGCTGCTAACCGCGCACCCTGTTATCGAGGACATCCAGCGTGTGTTTCCCGCGACGCTCGAACTCGCGACGCTGTCCACCATCATCGGCGTGCTGATCGGCGTGCCGCTGGGCGTGATCGCCGCCGTGCGCCACAACCGCTGGATCGATCATGTCGCGCGCTTTGTCGGCCTCGTCGGCAGTTCGGTTCCGGTGTTCTGGCTCGGGCTGATGGGCCTGCTGCTGTTCTATGCGAAGCTGCACTGGGTAGCGGGTCCCGGACGCGTCGATCCAGTGTTCGACGGAATGGTCGATACGCACACGGGCAGCCTGCTCATCGATTCGCTCATGGTGGGCGAATGGGACGTGTTCTTCAATGCGTTCTCGCATATCGCGCTGCCTGCTGCCATTCTCGGCTACTACTCGGTCGCCTATCTGAGCCGCATGACGCGTTCGTTCATGCTCGAACAACTCAGCCAGGAGTACATCACCACGGCACGCGCGAAAGGCTTGCCCGAGCGCCGGGTGATCTGGCGCCACGCGTTCGGCAATATCGCCGTGCCGCTGCTGACCGTGATCGCCCTCACATACAGCTATCTGCTCGAAGGCTCGGTGCTCACCGAAATCGTCTTCGCGTGGCCGGGAATCGGTTCGTATCTGACCGGCGCCCTGCTGAACGCCGATATGAACGCGGTGCTGGGCAGCACGCTCGTAATCGGCGTCACGTTCATCGCGCTCAACCTGCTGACCGACGCGCTTTATCGCGTGTTCGATCCGCGCGCCCGCTGACGTTCGGGAGGTCTCTTTCGTGCTTCCCCCAACCGATCAATCTACGCAAACGCAGGACTGGCCGATGAATGCCGCGCCCCGACGATGGAAAGACTGGCTGCTGAGCGACACACCCGCGTCGCGCAAGCAGGCCGCACTCGGCCTCGCTTACCGGCGCTGGCGGCGCTTCGCGGGCAATCCGCTGTCGGTCTTCGGGCTGGTGATTCTGGCCTTGCTGATCGTCATCGCGGCAATCGGGCCGCTGATCGCGCCACACGATCCGTTGCAACAAGTGCTCTCCGACCGCCTGCTGCCGCCCGGTTCGCCATCGCACTGGTTCGGCACCGACCAGCTTGGCCGGGACATCCTTTCACGGCTGATCTACGGCTCACGCCTCACGCTTTCGATTGCGATTCTCGTTGTGGTGATCGTGGTTCCGGTGGGTCTTCTGATCGGCACCACGGCGGGCTTCTTTGGCGGCTGGGTCGACAACGTGCTGATGCGGATCACCGACGTAGCGCTCGCGTTTCCGAAGATCGTGCTCGCGCTCGCCTTCGCGGCCGCGCTGGGACCCGGTGTGATCAACGCGGTGATCGCCATTTCGATTACGGCCTGGCCGGCCTATGCACGCCTCGCGCGAGCGGAAACGCTCCGGCTCGTGCAGGCCGATTTCATTCACGTCGCGCGCTTGCAGGGCGCCTCGCGGATGCGCATCCTCCTGCGCTATATCATGCCGCTCTGCTCGTCGTCGGTGATCGTGCGCGCGACGCTCGATATGGCCGGCATCATTCTCACTGTCGCGGGTCTTGGCTTCCTCGGCCTCGGCGCGCAACCGCCGAGCCCTGAATGGGGTTTCATGGTCGCGTCGGGCCGCAACGTGCTGCTCGATTCGTGGTGGGTGGCTACCATTCCAGGCTTTGCCATTCTGCTGGTGAGCCTCGCCTTCAACCTGCTCGGCGACGGTCTGCGAGACGTCTTCGATCCGCGCCATGGAGGCTGACATGCCAGCCGCGACGACCCAACCGCTGTGTGAAATCGACGACCTGCGAATCGGCTTTCGTGGGCATGACGGCGAATTGACCGAGGCCGTGCGAGGCCTTTCGCTCACGCTGCAGCGCGGCGAGCGCCTTGGCATCGTCGGCGAGTCCGGTTCGGGCAAATCGCTCACCGGGCGGGCGCTGCTCGGCCTGCTGCCGCCCGCGGCGCAATGCCATGCGAAGGCGATGAAGTTCGACGGTCAGGATCTGCTGAGCATGTCGGTGCGCAAGCGCCGCCAACTGTGCGGCCAGCAGATGGGCATGATCCTGCAAGATCCGAAATTCTCGCTGAACCCGGTGATGACGGTCGCGCAACAGATGCGCGAAGCGTTCGAACTGCACGGTCCGAAGTTCAGCCGTCGCGAGATGCGCGAGAAGATCATCGAGGCGCTGGCCGCGGTGCATATCCGCCATCCGGAGCGTGTCGCGGACTCTTACCCGCACGAGTTGTCGGGTGGCATGGGGCAGCGTGTAATGATCGCCATGATGGTGTCGTCCGGACCGCGTCTGCTCATTGCCGACGAGCCGACCAGCGCGCTCGACGTGCTCGTCTCGATGCAGGTGCTCGGGATTCTCGACGAGATGATCGATAAGCACGACACGGGCCTCATATTTATCAGCCACGACCTGCCCCTCGTCATGTCGTTCTGCGACCGCGTCGTCGTGATGTTTGCGGGACGTGTGGTGGAAACCTGCGCGGCGCGCGATCTCATCCACGCCCAGCATCCCTATACGCGCGCCCTGCTCGCGGCGAATCCACCGCTTGTCAATCCGCCCGATGAACTGCCCGTGTTGAAGCGGGATGCGGCCTGGCTCACGCAACCGGCAGGAGAATCAGCATGATCGATGTCAACGCCCTGACGGTCCGTTTCAGGACCAAAACCGGTGATTTCAACGCAGTTCGCGAGGCGAGCTTTCATGTCGGCGAAGGTGAGGTGTTCGGGCTGGTCGGCGAATCGGGTTCCGGCAAGTCGACGATCCTGCGCGCGCTGACCGGCCTCGCGCCCGTCGCCGGCGGTCATATGAAGATCGGCACGCACGTGCTCGGCGAGAAAATCGACCGTTCCTTTCGACGCGATGTACAGATGGTCTTTCAGGATCCGTACGGCTCACTGCATCCGCGTTTCACGGTCGATCAGACCTTGCGCGAGCCGCTGACCATCAACGGCATCGACCGGCAGGAACAGCGCATTGTCGATGCGCTGCGCGAAGTCGGTTTGGGTCCGGCGTATCGTTTCCGCTATCCGCATCAATTGTCGGGAGGGCAGCGGCAGCGCGTCGCGATTGCGCGGGCGCTGATTGTCGAACCGCGCGTGCTGCTGCTCGATGAACCGACATCCGCGCTCGACGTTTCCGTGCAAGCCGAAATCCTCAACTTGCTGCGACGGCTTCATCGCGAACGCAATCTGACCATGATTCTCGTGAGCCACAACCTCGCGGTGGTCGGCTTTCTCTGCTCGCGCGTCGCGGTCATGCGTAATGGCGAGATCGTCGAGCAGCGCGACATCGCCGCCATTCGCGCGCAGCAGGTCGAGCACGAGTACACGCGCAGCCTGCTGCTCGCGACCACGGGATACCGGCGCGAGTCGGTTCGAAAACATCAGTCGGTTTTGCCGGTCAACGCGCGGCGCGCGACTTCCCCTTCATCGCGTGAAGCGGAATAAAACACGCGTGCCCGGCCAATGATGATTTTCAACATGGCGATCACCGGCACCGCCAGAAAGATGCCCGCCACGCCGCCCAGCTGATCGCCGGCCAGCAATCCGACAATCACGAGAAACGGACTGACCTCCACGCCTTCGCTCATCAGATAAGGATTGAGCACGTAGTCCTGGAATAGCCGGTACAGCGCGATAAAGATCACCAGCCAGAGCAGATGCGCATAGCCGCTGAACACGGCCACCACCAACGTGATGGCCACGGCGCCGAGCGGCCCGGCAAACGGCACGAACTCCAGCAAGCCCGCGCTCACCGCCAGCAGAAAAGCATACGGCACGCCGAGCAGCGAGAACGCCACGCCGTAACAAATCAGCGTGGCCAACGACAGAAACAACATCGCACGCACATATTTCGACAGCAGCACGTTCAGATCGGTCACGATCTCCGCCCACAACGTGCGGTGCCGATCCGTCAGCAGGTCCAGAAACGCGTCGCGCATTTGCGGACCTTCCTTGATCAACAGGAAGCTCAGGATCGGAATCAGCACGAGGTAGATCAGATTGCTGGCCGCATGCACCACGCCGAGGCCGACGCTGCGCGCCATCGGCACGGCCTTGTCGGAGCCGGTTTCAATCTGGCTGCGCACGAAATCCACGATCCGCTCGCGCAATGGTTCGAGAAAATGCGGCAAGGGAAAGCGATTGGGTACGTCGGACTTCATCAAGGCCGGCAACTGCGCGAACAGATGCGTCGCCTGATCCTGCAATTGCACGCCGAACAGCGACCCGGCCACCGCGATCACCGCGACCACCACCACGAACACCAGCGCGATCGACGCCACTCGCGGCACGCGGCGCGGCCGGATGCGTTCGACCAGCTCGACCATCGGGTAGATGAGATAACTGAAGAAGACGGCGAAAACCACCACCAGCACAGTGGATGACGCCATATAGATGCAGAAGAACAGCAGCGCGATAAGAAACGCGGTCCAGACCTTTCTGGCCGTGCTTACGTCGAATCCCAGCATGAACCTTCCTCGAATAGACGATGAGATCCGGCGCCTCTAACGCGCCGGGAACATCGGACGGACATCGGATAACCAAGGCACCCGCGGGCCCAACGACACGCGCCGGCGCCCGGGCCGCGAATGCACCGGGCGGCGCCGAGCGTGACAGATTTACATCAGCTTGCCCAACAGAAATCCGACACCGAGCGCAATCAGCAGCGCGCCGAGCGGATTGTTGCGAGCCGTTTCGGCGACCTGATCGACGCTGTCGCCGTATTTCGCCTGCGCCTTGCCGGCAAGCTGGCGGACCTTGCCTTCGGCCTGCAGGTCCACATCGCCCGTCAAGCCGCCGACGGCATCCTGAACCTTGCCGGCCACATCTTTCACAGAACCTTCGAACTGGTTTGAATTCATCGTGATCCTCCTTGAACAGGGGGTCAGGCAGTCGCCGGCGGAAGCCGGCGCTCTATCGTGACCGCCTTCGCTACCGTTACCGCTTCACGCGGTTGCGTACCGCATCCGCGGCTTCACCGACCTTCGACTGCACCTTGCCGGCCAGTTTCTCAGCCGCGCCTTCGGCCTGAGCCGTCCGGTTGCCGGTGACCTTGCCAATCGCTTCCTTCACGGAACCCTTGACCTGTTTCGCTGCACCTTCCACACGATTCTTGTCCATGACGGTTTCCTTTAAAAAGGTTGAGTTGCACAGAAGACGCCGAGCTCACCATAGGTGGGAAAGCGTGACCGCTTCCACACCTGTCACTCGACCCAGGATTGCATTGTCCCGGCTCAGCCCGCCTGCCGACAGTCGCGAATGCACGTGATCGCCTGGTGCATTTGAACGCGTCCCGGCATGCATCCATTCGCGGAACGACGCCTTGCTTCGCGTCGCGCGCTTCCGGCCAGCCGGACTTCATTAGCACGGTTCGTTCCCGGCCGCCCTCGCCGGTCGGCGGATCCCCAGGACGACCTCGCGCTCATGCCGGTTTCGGTCCTTTGCGGCGCGGCGCGCTGCCGGGTTCGAGGCCGAAATGGCCGCGCGCGCGAGCCCACACGATTGCCTCGGTACGACTGTGCACGTCGAGCTTCGCGTAGATCGTGGCGACGTGATTGCGCACCGTGTTTGGCGCCAGCCCGAGTTCGCGGGCGATCTCCTTGTCGGCGAGGCCGCCGCACAAGCAGGCGAACACGTCGCGCTCGCGCGCGGTCAGATCGGCGAGATGGCCGCCCGCGTCGGGCGCGTTTGCGCGCCGCACGTTGACCAGCTTTTCGATCAGCGTCTGGCTGAACCACGAGGCGTCCTGCATGACGGTTTCGATCGCCGTCACCAGCTCCATTTCGGAGCGCTTGCGATCGGTAATGTCGAGCAAGGTCATCAACACGCAGTCCTTGCCGTGAATGCTGACCGCCTCGGCGGAAACGAGGCAATTCAGCGCTTCGCCGGCATGGCTGTTCACGAGAAACTCCATGTTGCGCAGGCTGCCGCTCTCCTCCAGCGCCGCGCGGATCCGCGCGCAGGCGTCGTCGGTCCACAGGCGGCTCTGATCGAGCGGTTTGCCCAGCAACTCCTCGGGTGTGAAGCCGGTGGTCGCGGTGAAGGCGTCGTTGATATCGAGCGTGGTGTAGTCGTCGGCCGCGAAGAGCGCGGTGGACACGGGCGTCATCCTGAACGACTTCTCGAAGCGCTCCTCGCTCTGGCGCAGCGCGCTCTCGGCGCGTTTGCGCGGCTCCAGATCCATGAAGGTGAACAGCATGCAGGCCTCTTCACCGATATCGATCGGCTGACCGGCCACCACCACGAATTTCGTGCCGCCTTCAGGCAAGCGCAGCAAGGCTTCCATCTGCGGAATGGTCGCGCCTTCGCTCAGCCGTTCGATTGCAAGTTCGCGCCGCTCGGCGCCTTCGAACACGTCGAGCTCGTACACCGAGCGGCCGATCACGTCCTCGCGCACATAGCCGGTCATCTCGAGAAAGCCCTGATTGACCTTGATATAACGCTGGTCGCTCAGGCGGCAGATCACGGCCGGCGCGGGATTGGCGTTGAAGGTCTTCTCGAAGCGCTTCTCGGCGCTCGCCCATTCACTCGCGTCGTGCAGGATCAGCGCGAGACAGTCGGGCTCGCCGCGCGCGTTGGTCAGCACGAGGCTGCGCACGCGATGCACCCAGTTCACCTCGTCGTCGTGCGCCGGGAAGACTTCGACCACCACGTCGCTGAAGCACTCGCCCGCGACCACGCGTTCGATCGGGTAACTGCCTTCCGGCAGCGGATGGTTGTTGCGATAGCGCAGACGAAAGCGCTCGCGGTATTCGGTGACGTCGGCGCCCAGTTGCGCGACTTCGGCGATGCCGTGCATGTCGAGCGCGGCCTGATTCGCCCAGACGATCGTCTGGTCCGGCTCGACGAGAATCACGCCCTCGGTCAGCCCGGTGATGATCTGCTGCAACTGGCGACGGTCGGTCTGCGAACGCAGCACCTTGTCGTCGGCGGGCGGAGCGTCGTCCGGATCGTTGGATTGCACCACGGTAAAGGGTGCAGCGGAGTGTGTTGTCGTCATTGTGGGGGATGAGCGCGAGCGGCGCGCGCGAAAGCCTGTCCAGCACGGAGAATCGCCGAAATCGCGGCAGAGCGCCAATCGCCAATGCACCAGGCCGACTGGTGCATGCGCACCAGGTGCGGGCGGCGAGGCGGCAGCAAAAGGCTTCGGTGCCGGACTTCGGGCTCGTCGAAACGAACTGCGCCGGCGGCAAGCGCCGCCACAGGCAAAAATCCGCGCAAAAAACCAATTATCGTTTCAAATGGTGTGAATTTACCGCTTCATACCATCATCTTGACTCATTTTTTCGTTTCGATTTGTATCCGATATGGCCTATTATTAGAACTCAAACGAGTCAAACTGACGCAATATCGGTGGAGAGGTAGGAGCATGACGCCATCCGCTACGAGATCGCCGGCGCTGCCGATCACGCTCGGCCTGGCAGGCGCGATTCCCTTTGTCGCACTGGCCGTGCTGGTCAATACAGTCGGCGCGCACGAGGACTTCTTGCGCCACGCCATGCTGGCGTACGGCGCGTGCATTGTGTCGTTCGTGGGCGCGGTGCATTGGGGAATCTGGCTGGCGGCAGCCGATCCCCCACCGCATTCGGGAATGGCGCTGAGTTGGAGTGTCCTGCCGGCCATCGCCGCATGGGCCCTGCTGGCAATCGGCACGCGCTACGCGTTTCCTGGCATGGCGGCGCTGCTCGCGACCTGCCTGCTGGTCGATCTGGCGCTCTGGCGAATCGATGCGCTGCCGACCTGGTATCTGCGCATGCGCGCGTTGCTGACCACCATCGGCGCGCTGTGTCTGTTGGCGGCTATGCAGTGACGCGGCGGTGCGCCAGCACGGCACGGCATGCCGCGCTAGCGCACGCCTTTCTTCAGCCCTGCTCTCCGCCCAACGCGGCGAGCGGATGCGACTCCCGCTTCCACGGCGAAGCAAGGAAGTGCCTGACGCGTTCGGGCCGCACTTCGGCGAGCGCGGCGGGAGCCCAGCGGGCCTTGCGATCCTTGTCGATCAACTGGGCTCGCACGCCCTCGCAGAAGTCGCCCTCCTCGATCACGCGTTTGACGATGCCCAACTCCATGCGGAAGCACTCCGCCAAAGTCATCTGCCGGCCGCGCAAAAGCGCCTCGCGGGTAACGTAAAGCATGGTGGGCGAATGGCCGGTCAGTGCGTCGTACGTGGACTGCAACCATTGCTTCACCTCGCGCGGCGGCTCGCGCTCCAGGTCATGGCGCACGGTCGCGACCATCCGTTCGATACTCGAGCGCCGATCGAAGTGCCGCAGGATCAGTTGCGTAAACGGCCCCAATGCCGCGTGCGGAACAATGTTGCACGGCGGCTCGAACACGCCGCGCAAGGCGGCCATCAGGTCGCCTTCCAACGACATGCGCTGCAAACGCTCTTCAAAGCTCGCGAGCCATTCGGCCGGCACGCACAGATCCGCCAGTTGCAGGCGCAACGCATCGGCACCGGACAAGGTCGCGCCAGTCAGCCCGACATACAACTCGAGTTCCGCCGGCATCACGCTCAGAAAGCGCGTCGCGCCGACGTCCGGCAGAAAGCCGATGCGCGTCTCCGGCATGGCGATCTTGCTGCGCTCGGTCACGATGCGCAGCCGCGCCGCCTGCCCGAGCCCCATGCCACCGCCCATCGCAATGCCATCGAGCAGCGCGACCACCGGCTTCGGAAACGTGTGCAGCGCGTAGTCGAGCCGGTATTCATCGACGAAGAACGCGAGCCAGCGGCTGTCGCTGTTCTTCGCGAGCCGCTGCACTTCGCGCACGTCGCCGCCGGCGCAGAAGCCTTTGGTGCCCGCGCCTTTCAGCACGAGCGCGACGATGCCGTCGTCGGTGCGGCAATGTTCGACCAGCACGGCAAGCTCGCGCACCATGGCGTGCGAAAGCGCGTTGAGCGCGGCGGGCCGGTTCAGCGTGACGATCGCCACACGGTTGACGACGCGAAACAGAATCTCGCGCTCCACTTCGAGACTCGTATCGGGTGCCACGCTTTGCAAGGCGCTCATCAACGCGTCTCCTGATCGGCCTGCGTGGCCTGTGTGACCTGCGTCACCTGCCAGCGTGGCGCGCGCTTTTCGAGGAACGCATTGACGCCTTCGCGCTGATCGGCGCCGTCGAACAGATCGACGAAGCGCTCGCGCTCCAGCGCTAGCGCCGCCGTGCGTGGCACGCCGTTGCGGGCCTGATGAATCAGCGTCTTGCTGAAGCCGACCGCCTGCGGGCTCAACGTGGCGACACGCGCGGCCATGGTCAGCGCGGCCTCGCGCGCCGCGCCCTTCTCCACCACCTCTTCGACGAGACCGATGCGCAACGCCGTCGTTGCGTCGACGCGCTCGCCGGTCAGAATCATCCGCTTGGCCCAGCCTTCGCCGACCAGCCATGGCAGCGTCTGCGTGCCGCAACCACACGGCAGCAAGCCGACCGCGGTCTCGGGCAACGCCAGCAACGCATGCTGTTCCGCAATGCGGATATCGCACGCCAGCGCGCATTCAAGCCCGCCGCCCATCGCATAGCCGTTGATCGCCGCGATCACCACAGGCCGCGCGTTCTGCAAGGTTTCGAACGCTGCGCCAAAGCGCGCCGCCGCCGTGCGTGCGACTTCGCGGTTGCCGTCGGCGAACGTGTTCAAATCGGCGCCCGCGCTGAAGAACTTGGGGCCGTCGCCGGTAATCACGATCGCCCGCACACGCGCTTCTCCGTTCAGGCGTTCGACCGTCTGTTGCAGTTGCAACAAACCCTCGGGCGTGAACGCGTTGGCGGGCGGCCGCTTGAGCGTGAGTTGGGCGACGGCGCCGTCGTGCAAGTAGTCCAGTTCGATCATGACGCGCCTCCGTCCTTGCCATCCTGACGATAGAGCTTGATGACCGCCGAAAAGTCGAGGCGTCCCGCGCCTTTCGTGCTCATCGTCTGATAAAGCTGTTGCGCCAATGCGCCGAGATAGACCGGCTGACGCGCGGCTTTCGCGGCGTCGGTGGCGAGGCCCAGATCTTTGAGCATCAGATCCGTGCCGAAGCCGCCGGTATAACCACGGGTGGACGGCGCCGTCTCGATCACGCCGGGCATCGGGTTGTAGGTATCCGAACTCCAGCAGCGTCCCGTCGACGTATTGATGATGCCGCCCAGCACTTTCGCGTCGATGCCGAGCGCCTCGCCGAGCGACATGGCCTCGGCCACGCCCGCCATCGTGATGCCGAGCACCAGGTTGTTGCAGATCTTCGCGACCTGGCCGGTGCCAGTGTCGCCGCAATGCACGATGTTCTTGCCCATTGCCGAGAGCACCGGCTTGACCTGCTCGAACGCGCTCGCGCTGCCGCCGACCATGAAGGTCAGCGTGCCCGCCGCCGCGCCGCCGGTGCCACCCGAGACGGGCGCATCGACAAAGCGGTTGCCGTGTTGCTGCGCGAGTTCGGCGAACGCCTTGACGCTCACGGGGTCGATCGTGCTCGAATCGATGATGGTCACGCCGCTGGCAATGCCGGCGAAGATGCCGTTGTCCGCCGTCAGCACGCTGCGCACGTGCGCCGCGGCGGGCAGCATGGTGATCACGCATTCCACGTCGGTGACGGCCGCTTTCGGCGAAGCGGCGGCTTTCGCGCCTGCATCGACGAGTGCCTGCACGGCTTGCGCGTTGAGGTCGAACACATTGACCGCGTGGCCCGCCTTGAGCAGGTTGTGCGCCATCGGCGCGCCCATGTTGCCGAGTCCGATAAAGCCTATTTTCATGATGTCGTTCTCCGTGTGTCCGCTCGCTCGGGACGCGCTCAGCGCAGGCTGATGGTCGTGTTGACGCCGTCGTTCACGGTGTCGTCGTCGAACCAGCGGGCGGTGACGGTCTTGGTCTGCGTGTAGAACTGCACGACCTGTTTGCCGTAGGGGCCGAGATCGCCGAGCTTCGAGCCACGCGAGCCGGTAAAGCTGAAGGACGGCACCGGCACCGGAATCGGAATGTTGATGCCGACCTGGCCGATATCGATCTCGCTCTGGAACTTGCGCGCCGCCGCGCCGCTCTGCGTGAAAAGGCCCACGCCGTTGCCGAACGGATTGCGATTGACGAGTTCGATCGCGTCGTCGAGCGTCGCCACGTTCAGCACCACGAGCACCGGCCCGAAGATTTCCTGCCGGTAGATTTCCATCCCGGTCGTGACGTCGGTGAAGACCGTCGGGCCGATGAAGTTGCCTTGCTCGTAGCCCGGCACTTTCACGTCGCGGCCATCCAGCGCCAACGTGGCGCCTTCTTTCACGCCCGTTTCGATCAAGCCGAGAATGCGTTGCTTCGCGGCGCGCGAGACTACCGGGCCGATGTCCGTGTTCGGTTCGTTGCCCGCGTTGACCTTCAGCGTCTTCGCCTTCGCCACCAGGTCCGGCAGCCATTGCTGCGCGGCGCCGACCAGCACGACCACCGAGGTCGCCATGCAACGCTGTCCGGCTGCGCCGAATCCCGCGCCGGCCAGTGCATTCAGCGTTTGCTCGCGGTTCGCATCGGGCAGCACGACCGCGTGATTTTTCGCGCCCATCATCGATTGAACGCGCTTGCCGTGCTCGCTGCCGAGGCGGTACACATGCGTGCCCACGGCCGTCGAGCCCACGAACGAAATAGCCTTGATGAGTTCGTGCGTGCAGAGCGCGTCGACCACGTCCTTGCCGCCATGCACCACGTTCAGCACGCCCTTCGGCACGCCGGCTTCGAGCGCGAGTTCGACCAGTTGCATGGTCGAGAGCGGATCCTGCTCCGAGGGCTTCAGCACGAACGTATTGCCGCACACGATCGCCATCGGGAACATCCACAGCGGGATCATCGCCGGGAAATTGAACGGCGTAATGCCCGCGCACACGCCGATCGGCTGACGCAACGTGTAGGTGTCCACGCCACCCGCCACGTTCTCCGCAAATTCGCCCTGCTGCAGCGTGCCGATCGAACACGCATGCTCGACCACTTCGAGGCCGCGGAAGATATCGCCTTCGGCGTCGGGAATCGTCTTGCCCTGCTCGGCGCTCAGGGTCTTGGCGATACGCGGCATATGCTCGCGTATCAGCGCCTGGTACTTCAGCATGATGCGCATGCGCGCGCCGATCGGCGTGTTCTTCCAGGTCTTGAAGGCGGTGTGGGCGGAACGGATGGCTTCGTTGACCTCATCGGCGGTGGCGAACGGTACGCGCGCCAGCACCTCCTGCGTGGCGGGGTTGACGATGTCGCGCCATTCGGTGGTCTTCGATTCGACGAACTCGCCGTTGATCAACAGTTTGACGGTGGCAATGGCCGCAGTTGCGCTCATGCTGAAACTCCTGTGCAGTGGCCGCGAGGCGGCCGGGCAGTGACTGGGAATAAAAAGAATCAACGCAGATCCGGGAAGTCCTCTTCCCAATACTCGCCGGGCAGGCGCGCGGGCTCGGCCGCGCGTTCCATTTCGCGGCGCCGCAATTCGACGCGGCGGATCTTGCCGGAGATGGTCTTGGGCAGTTCGCTGAATTGCAGGCGGCGAATCCGCTTGTACGGTGCGAGCTTTTCGCGCGAAAACGCGAACACGGCGCGCGCGAGTTCGGGCCCGGCTTCGAAGCCATGGCGCACGGTGACGAACGCCTTGGGCACCGACAGACGCAGCGCGTCGGCGCTCGGCACCACGGCGGCTTCGCCGATCGCCTCATGCTCGATCAGCACGCTCTCGAGTTCGAACGGACTCAGGCGGTAATCGGACGACTTGAACACATCGTCGGCGCGGCCGACGTAGACGTAGTAGCCGTCGTCGCGGCGCAGCGCGACGTCGGACGTGCGGTAGAAACCGTTGCGCATAGCCTGCGCGGTGGCATTGGCATTGTTCGCATAGCCGGTCATCAAGCCGAGCGGACGCTCGTCCAGCGGCAACGCGATTTCGCCTTCGGTGACGGGCTGATCGTCCGCATCCAGAAGCTCGATCCTGTAGCCCGGCAGCGGACGCCCCATCGAACCGGGCACGACCGGCTGCCCCGGCGAATTGCCGATCTGGCAGGTAGTCTCGGTCTGGCCGAAGCCATCGCGAATCGTAATGCCCCACGCGTGCTTCACGCGCTCGATGATCTCGGGATTCAACGGCTCGCCGGCGCCGACGATTTCGCGCAGCTTGACCGGATACTCGGTGAGGTGCTCCTGCACGAGCATGCGCCACACGGTCGGCGGTGCGCACAGCGTGGTGACGTTGAAACGCACCAGCACGTTCAGCGTGTCTTTCGGCACGAAGCGCGGGAAGTTGAACACGAACACGCAGGCCTGAGCATTCCACGGCGCGAAGAAGCAGCTCCACGCGTGCTTGGCCCAGCCCGGCGAGCTGATATTCCAATGGATGTCGTTCGGTTGCAGACCGATCCAGTACATCGTCGACATATGGCCGACCGGGTAGCTTTGATGCGTATGTTCGACGAGCTTGGGTTTCGAGGTCGTCCCCGAGGTGAAGTACAGCAGCATCGGGTCGGTCGCTTGCGTCACGCCTTGTGGCGTGAATTGCGGCGATGCGTCATAGGCCGCGGCCAGATCGATCCAGCCGTCGCGCGGCGTGCCAACGGACAGGCGCGTGAGCGGCGTCTCCAGCGTATCGAATTTGGCCAGCTCCGCGCTATCGACCACCACGAACTTCGCGCCGCCGATCTGCACGCGGTCGCGCACGTCGTCGGCGGAAAGCTGGGTGGTGGCGGGCAGCACGATTGCGCCGAGCTTCATGGCCGCGAGCATCACGTCCCAGAGTTCGACGCGGTTCGGCAGCATCAACAGCACACGGTCGCCGCGACCCACGCCGACACCGCGCAGGAAATTCGCCATGCGCGCCGAACGCTCCGACATTTGCGCGTACGACAGGCGCAGACCGTCGCTGGCCGGATCGTCGACGATCCACAGCGCGGGATTGTCGTTATTGCGCGCGATCACGTCGAAGTAGTCGAGCGCCCAGTTGAACTCGCCCAGTGCCGGCCACGCGAATTCGCTGTAGGCGCGGTCGTAGTCGGTTCGATGGCGCAGTAACAGATCGCGCGCTTCGAAAAAGCCTTTCGCTGCAGTCATCGTCGTCTCCAGATGGCGCGGTATGCGCTCCGTTTTTTTGTCCCGTTCCTGCACTGCTGTCTGCTCGACGGGCAAGCTATTCTGCGCTCAAACGCAAGCTCGTCCGCATCGCGCCGCAATTACACATGGCGCGCAATCACCATGCGTTGCACTTCACTCGTCCCTTCGTAAATCTGCGTGATACGCGCATCGCGATAGTGCCGCTCCACCGCATAGTCCTCCAGATAACCGTACCCGCCGTGAATCTGGATGGCGTTCGAGCAGATTTCCTCCGCCAGCTCCGACGCGAACAGCTTCGCCTGCGATGCCTCCGACAAACACGGCTTGCCCGCCGTGCGCAACCGCGCCGCGTGATGCACGAGCAGGCGCGCGGCGTTCAGGCGCGTGGCCATGTCGGCAAGCATATTGGCGATGGTCTGATGCTCCTTTAACGCTTTGCCGAACTGGATGCGTTCGTTTGCATAGAGACGCGCGGCATCGAACGCGGCCCGGGCGATGCCGACCGCCTGCGCGGCAATGCCGATGCGGCCGCCTTCGAGATTCGACAGCGCGATGCGCAAGCCCTCGCCCGGCTGGCCGAGCAGGTTCGCTTCGGGCACGGCGCAGTCGTCGAGCGAGATGGGGCAGGTGTCGGAGGCGCGAATGCCGAGCTTGTGTTCCGGCTTGCCGACGTTGAATCCCGGCGTATCCGTCGGCACGATGAAGGCCGACAGACCACGCTTGCCGCGCTCGGGATCGGTGACGGCGAACACGATCGCGAGGTCGGCGCGAGAACCGTTGGTCACGAACTGCTTGCTGCCGTTGAGAATCCACTTGCCGTCGCGCAACACGGCGCGGGTGCGCAGATTGTTCGCCTCGGAGCCTGCCTGCGGCTCGGTCAGGCAGAACGCGCCGATGCGGCGGCCGGTCGCCAGATCCTGCAGATAGCGGTCTTTTTGCGCGTCCGTGCCGAAGTTGAGAATCGGCCCGCAGCCGACCGAGTTATGCACGCTCATCAGCGTGGCGCAGGCGGCACAGCCCGCGGCGATCTCTTCGAGCGCGAGCGCGTAAGCCACGTAGTCGGTGTAGGAGCCGCCCCACTCCGCCGGCACGATCATGCCGAGAAAGCCCAGTTCGCCCATTTGCGTGACGACCTCGGCGGGCAGTTGCGCGTCGCGGTCCCATTGACCCGCGTACGGGGCGAGCCGCTCGGTGGCAAAGTCGCGCGCCGCGTCGCGGATCATGCGTTGTTCGTCGGTGTAGAAGCTGTCCATAGCGCTCGATCCTGTGCTGTGCGTCTGATCGCGGTGGTTGCCCAAGGCAGCCTGCGCGCGATCGGTTCGGACCCAGTGTAGGCAAGCCACGGTGCAGGTTCGATGCTCAGCCCGATCAATCTGACTGAGCGCATTTGCCATACTGGTACGATGCGAAGCTGACTCCACCCGCAATTTCAAGGACTTGGCGAAGCGTCAGAAGCAAAACGTTGAGCGCTTTTGCCAGATCGCCCCAATCAGCCGGACACGCATGAAATACGATAAAGGCACGATTTCCGTCAGCATGGTCGAGGAAACCCTCGCGCTGGCGCGCTCGCGCGGCCTCGACGCGCTGCCGCTTGCCGAAGCCGCCGGCATCGCGGCGCCGATGCTGGCGTCGCCGAAAAGCCGCGTGTCGTCGGCGCAATACGGCGCGCTGTGGGCCGCGATTGCGCGCGCGCTGGACGACGAGTTCTTCGGCCAGGATTCGCATCGCATGAAAAGCGGCAGCTTCATCGCCATGACGCAAACCGCGCTGACCGCGCGCAACGGCGCGCAGGCGCTGGCGCGTGCGGTCGGCTTCATGCGGCTGGTGCTGGACGATCTCGGCACGCAGATTGAAACAGATGCGCAGCGCGTGAGGCTGCGCTTCGTGGAGAACCCCGCTGCCCGAGCGCCGGGCATGTTCGCCTATGCGACCTACTTCATCCTCGTGTACGGCCTGCTGTGCTGGCTGGTCGGGCGGCGCATTCCGTTGCTCGAAGCGCGCTTTCGCTGCGCCGAGCCGCCCGCCGCGCACGAATACCGCCTGATGTTCTGCGATCACATGTGCTTCGACCAGGCCGAGTCGTACGTCGATCTCGCACCCGTGTTTCTGGAACTCCCCGTGATCCAGACCACCAAGTCGGTCAAGCCTTTCCTGCGCGATGCGCCGGGCAGCTTCATCGTCAAATATCGCAATCCCGGCTCGCTCGCGGCGCGCGTGCGCAGGATGCTGCGCGCCATGCCGATGGCCGGCTGGCCCGCCGCCGATCAGATGGCCGAACGGCTGCATGTGGCCGAGGCCACCATGCGGCGGCGTTTGAAACAGGAAGGCTACACGTACCAGTCGATCAAGGACGACCTGCGGCGCGACATCGCGATCGGCGAGTTGCAGGACACCAACCGCACCATCGCCGACATTGCCACCTCGGTGGGCTTTGCCGAACCGAGCGCGTTTCATCGCGCGTTCCGCAAATGGACCGGCATGCGGCCGACCGATTACCGGCCGGCGCGCGCGGATTTCACGCACCGGGCGGAATCGGACTAAGCTGTAAGGAGCAGGCCAGCCTTCTTGTGGGGTATCGGCCCGCGCCAGTCGATACGCTTCGACCGGGCGCGGCAGCCGTCAGCGATGAGCACGTATCCGCGTCTCCCGTTCCGGCAGTCTGGCTCGCGCTTCTCGCTTATCCGTGGCGATATCGTGGGCCGGTTGGTGCGCGGCATGACCGTGCTAGGCATGCTATTGGCGATCGGGTTCGCGTCGTGCGAATCGAATGTGCCGCTTCGCGCCGCCGTCGCGCCCAACGGCGTGGTGGTCATTCCGGTCAACGGGGCGATCAGTCCTGCGAGTGCCGACTTTATCGTGCGCAGCCTGCAGCGCGCCGCCGACGAGCACGCGCAACTCGCCGTGCTGCAACTCGATACGCCGGGCGGCCTCGATACGTCGATGCGGCAGATCATCAAGGCGATCCTCGCCTCGCCGGTGCCGGTCGCCACCTTCATCGCGCCGAGCGGCGCGCGTGCGGCGAGCGCCGGCACTTACATCGTCTATGCGAGCCATATCGCGGCGATGGCGCCGGGCACCAATCTCGGCGCGGCGACGCCGATCCAGATGGGCATCGGCGGCGCCGAGCCGCCGGCGGGCGGTGGAGCGCCGGGTTTGCCCGGCGTCGGCGGCGGTGCCGGCGGGTCGTCCCAACCCTCGGCTTCGGCGCCCACCGGTTCAGCCAGCGCCTTGCCGCTCGACACCCAATCGACCGAGATGCGCAAGCAGGTTCACGACGCCGCCGCCTATATCCGCGGCCTCGCGCAAATGCGCGGGCGCAACGCCGACTGGGCCGAGCGCGCGGTGCGCGAAGCCGTAAGCCTGTCGGCGGCGGACGCGCTCGCGCAGCACGTCGTCGATCTGAATGCGCGCGACGTACCCGACCTGCTGCGCCAGGTGGACGGCCGCACGATCGTCACGAGCGCCGGCAATGTCACGCTCGGCACGGCCAGCGCGCCGGTCGTCACGCTCGAAGCCGACTGGCGCAGCCATTTCCTCGCCGTGATCACCGATCCCAACGTCGCGCTGATTCTGCTCATGATCGGCATGTATGGCCTGTTCTTCGAGTTCGCCAATCCGGGCTTCCTGCTGCCCGGCGTGGTCGGCGCAATCAGCCTGCTGCTCGGCCTCTTCGCCATGCAGATGATGCCGATCAACTACGTCGGCCTCGGTCTGATCTTTCTCGGCATCGCGTTCCTGATCGGCGAGGCGTTTCTACCCACTTTCGGCTCGCTCGGCTTCGGCGGCGTGGTCGCGTTCGTGATCGGCGCGCTGATGCTGATCGACACCGACGTGCCCGGCTACGGCATCCCGCTGCCGATGATCGCCGCCGTGGTCGTCTTCAGCGTGCTGTTCGTGCTGGGCGTGTCGAGACTCGCGCTGCGCGCGCGGCGCCGGCCGGTGGTGACGGGCTCGGAAGCGCTGATCGGCAGTGTCGGCGTGGTGCTCGACGGCGGCCTGCTGCCTGAGACCGCCGCTGCGGACCCCGCGGCCGGTGGCGCGCTGGCCGGCTGGGCGCGCGTGCATGGGGAACGCTGGCGGGTGTCCAGCGTGGCCCCGGTTGCGGCAGGGCACGCGGTGCGCGTCACCGCGCGGCGCGGCCTGACGTTGACCGTGGTGCCCACGGAAGTACGACAACAAGGAGAAATTTCATGATCGGTTTTACATTCGGCTTCAGCAGCATTCTGATTCTGCTGGTGGCCGCGCTAATTGCTTCGTCGATACGGATTTTTCGGGAATATGAACGCGGCGTCGTGTTCATGCTCGGGCGCTTCTGGAAGGTCAAGGGGCCGGGGCTCGTGCTGATCATTCCGATCGTGCAGCAGGTCGTGCGCATGGATCTGCGCACCGTTGTGTTCGACGTGCCGCCGCAGGACGTGATTACGCGCGACAACGTCTCGGTGAAGGTCAACGCCGTGGTGTATTTCCGCGTGGTCGATCCGGAGAAAGCGGTGATTCAGGTGGCGCGTTACTTCGAGGCGACCAGCCAGTTATCTCAGACCACTTTGCGCGCGGTGCTCGGCAAACACGAACTCGACGAACTGCTGGCCGATCGCGAGCAGTTGAACGCCGATATCCAGAAAGTGCTCGACGCTCAGACCGACGCGTGGGGCATCAAGGTATCGATCGTGGAAATCAAGCATGTGGATATCAACGAAACGATGATCCGTGCGATTGCCCGCCAGGCCGAAGCCGAGCGCGAGCGGCGCGCCAAGGTGATTCACGCGGAAGGCGAATTGCAGGCCTCGCAGCACCTGCTGGAAGCGGCGCAAACGCTGTCGCGCCAGCCCCAGGCCATGCAGTTGCGCTACCTGCAAACCCTGACGACGATTGCCGCCGACAAGAATTCGACGATCGTCTTCCCGCTGCCGATCGACCTGCTGAGCGCCGTGCTGGAGCGCTTTAGCAAGCCGTCGGCGCCCTGAACCTCAGGTTTGCCCAGTCCGGTTTGGTTCACTGGGTGAAATGGTGCATTGCCTTCAATCGCCTTACTCGAAATGCCTGTGAAAACTAAAATCTCGAGGTCGTTTTTAACCGCTCCATAGGAGCTCGTCATGAAAATCGTTTCTACTGTTGGACTCGGCGCGCTGTTGGCTGCCGTGAGCATGAGCACCGCGTTTGCGCAGACTTCGGCGCGGCCTTACGACCCGTCGGCGCCGAAAACGCGCGCCGAAGTGCGGGCCGATCTGGCCGACTGGCGTGCCGCCGGCTACGATCCGCTCGACTGGATCGACTATCCGCAGAATGCTCAACGCGCGGGCCGCATCGTCGCGGCGCGGCGGGCCCAGCAGTCCGGCGCGACGATGACACAGTAAGCGCGAGCCACCGCGCGGCATGCGGCGCCGCCTGCGACTGCAATGGTCGTGGGCGAGGTTGGCTCCGCATGCATTCCCGATTTGCTGCGTTCTGTGGTGCTTTACCGCTTTACCGCTTTACCGCTTTACCGCTTTACCGCTTTACCGTTTCGACGCTTCGACGCTTCAACGCTTCAACGCGTCAACGCCTCGCCCCCGTTCCCCGCCTCGCAAATTCACTTGCCGCGCCGCCCTTTGCGCTGGCAAGGTATCATCTCGCCCCTTCGACAACCCCGCTGCCGGAATCCGAACCATGCCAATCTGGGTTGACGCCGACGCCTGTCCGGTCGTGATCAAGGACATGCTCTACCGTGCCGCGCGCCGCACCGGCATGACGCTGACGCTGGTCGCCAATTCGTTTCTGCGCGTGCCGCCCTCGCCGCTGATCCGCGCAATCCAGGTGCCGGCCGGTTTCGACGCCGCCGACGATCTGATCGCCGAACGAGTCGCCGCGGGCGACCTCGTGATCACCGCCGACATCCCGCTCGCCGCCGCCGTGCTGGCCAAGAACGCTCAGGCGCTCGATCCGCGCGGCAACTGGTACACGCCCGGCACGATCGAAGAACGGCTGCGCATGCGCTCCATGCTCGACCAGTTGCGCAGCAGCGGCGTCGATACCGGCGGCCCGGCCGCCTTCAGCGCGCGCGACAGCAAAAGCTTCGCGGGTGAGCTGGACCGCTGGCTGGCACGGCAACGGCCGCAGTCTGATGCGCCGGCGCCACAGTCTCCCGGCGAACCGCCCATCGCATGAGCTTTACGCGGCGGCTCGCCCACACAAAGCGGCACGCCGCCGCCAATCCTGACTACAATCCGCCCGTAACGCCGGCGGCGACGCCGCGCAAGCACCGCTCCAACCACAAAAAAGCTTTCTGAACGACGAGAGACCCGCCTCATGGACTCCATAAAACGCTACTTCGGCTTCGAAGCCGCCGGCACCAACCTGCGCACCGAAGTGCTCGCTGGCCTGACCACCTTCCTCACGATGGCCTACATCATCTTCGTGAATCCGGCGATTCTCGGCGACGCCGGCATGCCGAAGGACTCGGTGTTCGTCGCGACCTGCATCGTGGCGGCGCTCGCCTCGCTGATCATGGGTCTGTACGCGAACTATCCGATCGCGCTCGCGCCGGGCATGGGCCTGAACGCGTACTTCGCGTACACCGTCGTCAAGGGCATGGGCTTCACCTGGCAGGCCGCGCTCGGCGCGGTGTTCATCTCCGGCTGCCTGTTCATGATCGTCACGCTGTTCCGCGTGCGCGAAGTGATCGTCAACGGCATTCCGCATTCGATACGCATTGCCATTACCGGCGGTATCGGCCTCTTTCTCGCGATCATTTCATTGAAGTCGGCCGGCGTGGTGGTCGGCAATCCGGCCACCCTCGTGACGCTCGGCGACCTGCACAATCCGCACGTGATTCTCGCGGTGATCGGCTTCTTCGCGATCGTCACGCTGGACCACCTGCGGGTGCGTGGCGCGATCCTGATCGGCATTGTCGGCGTGACGGTGCTGAGCTTTTTCTTTGGCGGCAACCAGTTTCACGGCATCGTCTCGGCGCCGCCGTCCATCGCGCCGACGCTGTTCCAGCTCGACATTCGCGGCGCGCTGTCGGGCGGCGTGCTGAACGTGATCCTCGTGTTTTTCCTCGTCGAATTGTTCGACGCGACCGGCACGCTGATGGGCGTTGCCAATCGCGCCGGGTTGCTGGTGGAAGGCAAGATGCACCGGCTCAACCGCGCGCTGCTCGCCGACAGCACGGCGATTCTGGCAGGCTCGATGCTGGGCACCTCGTCGACCACCGCGTACATCGAAAGCGCCTCGGGTGTGCAGGCAGGCGGACGCACGGGCGTGACCGCCATCACCGTGGCCGTGCTGTTCCTTGCAGCGCTCTTTTTCGCGCCGCTGGCGGGCGTGGTGCCCGGCTACGCGACGGCGCCGGCGCTGCTCTACGTGTCGTGCCTGATGCTGCGCGAAATGCTCGACCTGCCGTGGGACGACGCCACCGAGGTGGTGCCGGCCGCGCTCACCGCGCTTCTGATGCCGTTCACCTATTCGATTGCCAATGGCGTCGCGTTCGGCTTCATCTCGTATGCGGGCCTGAAACTGCTCACCGGCCAGGCGCGCAAGGTGAAGCTGGTGGTGTGGATCATCGCGGCCATTTTCCTGTTCCGCTATTTCTATCTCGGCAGCGAGTAAGCTCCGCGCCGCACGCTCTCGCCTGGATCGATCACGATTTTATTGATGGTGCCATTCCGGTCAGGCACCGTTTATCATCTGATGATTCATAAAAACGATCGACCAGGTCTCGGGAGCCCCCCTTCATGTCTTACAGCCGCACCTCGGAGCGCTACACGCCGCCCGCCATTTTCTTTCACTGGGTTATGTTTCTGCTGATCGCGCTGGCCTACCTGGCAATCGAGATTCGCGGACCCAAGGGCAGCGACAGTCGCGCGTTCTGGAGTAGCGTGCATTTCTGGTGCGGCACGCTCGTGCTGGGGCTCGCCGCTCTGCGTTTGCTGTGGCGCTTGTGGGCCGGCGCGCCCGCCGAAGTGGATAGCAACAGCGTGCTCGCATTCCTCGCGCGCGCCACGCATCTCGCGCTATACGTTTTTTTCTTCGCGCAGCCGTTGCTCGGCATTCTGATGATCAACACCGGCGGACATCCTGTCACGCTCGCGTGGCTCAATATCAATTACACGCTGGTCGGCGCCGATCCTGTCGCGCGGCCATTGCTCAAAACCGCGCATGAATGGCTCGGCAATGCATTTTATTGGGTGATCGGCCTGCACACATTGGCGGCGCTCGGGCATCACGTGGTGTTCAAGGATCGCACGCTGCGGCGAATGATTTAAGCGCACTCAGCCACTCGCGCTACAACGTGGGCGCGTTCTGAGCTTTGCGTGTTTCGTGCTTTGCGAGTTTCGTGCCGATACCGGCGGCACGCATGGCGTGCAGGCGATTTTGAATGATCGATTAATGCCGCGCGGGTTTCCACACCTTCTGATTCTTGCGCGGCTTTCGATCTGCTTCCGGCGTTGGCCCTAACGTCAGCCGGAAACGCCCTCGATCAATTGCGCCAGTTGGCCTCGTAGAAGCGCACATAGCCGCTTCTGAGCACGAGACATTGCGCCCTCGTTTCCGAGAGCAAACGCCGCGTGGCGGCTTCGATCCGGGCGCGATGCGTGTCGAATGCGCCGACCATGTCTTCCAGGCGCGGCGAGGCGGCGCCGAAGTGGTCTTCCAGTGCCTCAGCCGTGATCATGCATTCCACCCTCTGCCCATCGACCATCGCGGGGAAAGCCAAGGTGAGTTCGCGACCTGAATATTCAGGGGTTTCTTTCGGGAAAAGGATCTGCATGGGAGTTCACCTGGAAGGTAGGTGCTGCGCATGGTCTAGCCGGGTAATGCGCACGCCGGTTGCAACTGGTCGCGTCTCTAGCGCCAACCTCCTTGTCCAATGCTGACGACGCGGGCTCGTCACCTCGCGGCGGCGACGCTGTAGTTCGCGGCCCGCGGAGGTGATTTGATTCACTTTAGACGAGTTCGGGCGCGGCGCAAGTTTTCCTTTTGGTTTGCCTGATTTTGGTGCCCTCCGCGTTTTTTTGAGGCGAGACGTGTGCGCCGCCTCCGTTTTTTCCCTGCCGCGCGCTGCGCGTTTCGTCCTGTAAGATCGGTGTTCGACCGTCTGCGCAGATGTTGCGCTGCGGCATCGAGCGGAGGGCAACGTACCCGCCGTGTCCGTTTCACCGGAGACATGCCTTGACCCAACGTTCTGCCACGCCGCCCGCCGTGGGCCGGCCTGATGTCATCGCGCAGGCGCACGCCCGCTCGCTCGAACTCGGGCTGCGCGCGTCCGAAACGCCGGACTTTCATCCGCTGCGCCGGCCCGCGTTGCGTGAGCTCGTCGATCGCAATCAATCGCTTTATACGCATGCGCTTCCCGTCATGGAAACGTTGCATGCGCAGATTGTCGATACGCAAAGCATGGTGCTGCTCACCGACAATCATGGCGTGATCCTTCACAGCCTCGGCGATAGCGACTTCGTCGAAAAAGCCAATCGCGTCGCGCTGTGTCCGGGCGTCTCGTGGGCCGAGGCGGATCGCGGCACCAATGCGATCGGCACCGCACTAGTCGACGGACAGCCCACTGTCGTGCATGCGGGAGAACACTTCCTGCACGCCAACCGCATTCTCACCTGCTCGTGCGCACCGATTGCCGATCCGTTCGGGCGCACGATCGGCGCGCTCGACGTGAGCGGCGACACGCGCGGCTTTCACAAGCACACGCTTGCGCTCGTCAGGATGTCGGCGCAGATGATCGAAAATCATCTGTTCTCCAATCAATTTGTCGACGCGATCCGCGTTCACTTTCACGCGCGCGCGGAATTCATCGGCACGTTGTTCGAGGGGCTCGCGGCGTTCACGCCGGAAGGCACGTTTCTGTCGGCCAACCGCAGTGCGCTGTTTCAATTCGGGCAGCCGCTGGCCGAGCTTCAACGGCAACCCTTCGACGCGCTGTTCGGAATCGCGTTCGCGCGGCTGTTGCAGCAGATTACGCGCGCACCCGGCGAGACCATTCTGCTGACGCTGCCGAGCGGCGTGCGCGTGGTGGCGCGCGGCGAATACGCAACGCCTCGCTATGTCGCACAGTCGGAAGACCTCGATAGGTCGCGCGCGCCGCTCGCCGGCGGAGCGCGTCATGCGCCGCGCACGGTGGATCCCGCACCACTCGCCACGCTTGAAACGCTCGACACCGGCGACGCGCAAGTCGCCGCGATCCTGCGGCGCGTCGCCAAACTGCGTGGCCGCGATATTCCGATTCTCGTGCTCGGCAAGACCGGCACCGGCAAGGAGTGGCTCGCGCGCGCCATCCATCACGATTCGCCGCGCCGGGCCGCGCCGTTCATCGCACTGAATTGCGCGTCTTTGCCTGAGACCCTGATCGAAGCGGAGTTGTTCGGTTACGAAGACGGCGCGTTCACCGGCGCAAAAAAACGCGGCAGCGTCGGCAAGATCGTGCAAGCCGATGGCGGCACGCTATTCCTCGACGAAATCGGCGACATGCCGCTCGCCCAGCAAGTGCGTCTGATGCGCGTGCTGCAGGAGCGCACCGTCGTGCCGCTCGGCGGAACACGGGCGATTCCGGTGGATCTGCGCATCGTCTGCGCGACCCACCGCAACCTGCGCGCGATGATCGAAGCCGGCACCTTCCGCGAAGATCTGTATTACCGGATCAACGGACTCGTGGTGACTTTGCCCGCACTACGCGAGCGTACCGATCTTCACGCGCTCGTCACGCGCATGCTGGCCTTGCAGCCCGATGGCGAACGCCTGCCGCGCCGCGTCTCAGCCGAGGTGCTCGACCGGTTTGCGCAATGCCGCTGGCCGGGCAATCTGCGGCAACTGGCCAACGTGTTGCGCACCGCGAGCATCATGGCCGAAGGCGCGCAACAGATCGAACTCGACGATTTGCCCGAGGACTTCTTGCAGGATTGCGTCGACGCTACGGCAGAGCAAAGCGTGCAAGCACCGGTAACGCTTGCAGGGTCAAGTTCGGACGACGAAGCCGTTGCCGCGGCGCAAACTCCGGGGCAGCCGGCGTCCGGCAAGATGGAAGCGTGGCAGGCTGCGTTGATTGCGCAAACGCTCGAGCGGCTGGACGGCAATGTGTCGGCGGCGGCGCGCGAGTTGGGGCTGGCGCGCAATACGGTGTACCGGTATTTGCGGCGCGGCGGCACGACGCATTGAGACGGCAACGTGTAAAGTGTGGCGCAATCCGTCACAGACTCACACGATGTCCGACTCTATCCGCCCGCCTCTGGTTCGCGTCGAGCCAATTGGTCAAAGCTTCGAAGCGCCCGATTCGCTCACGATTCTCGAAGCCGCAAGCTTTGCAAATCTGCGTTTGCCGCGCTCGTGCAGGAATGGGACATGCCGTACGTGTATCTGCCGTCTGGTCAGCGGAACAGTCTCGTACACGATCGAATGGCCCGGACTGAGCCGGGAAGAAAAGGCGGAGGGTTTTATTCTGCCGTGTGTGGCAATTGCCGAGACCGATCTTGTTATCGAGGTGCCGGACGCATCAGAAGCCTGAGCACAAAAGCGCCAATTCCATGCATATGCAGAATCTCACGTTCTTCAACTATTAGTGATGGAGCGTGGGTGACGATCTTGAAGCGGTGTCTGATCGTCACCGCCATCTGCGGGTTTTGGCAGCAACTCGCGATAGTCCGATACCGAGCCAAATTCAATATATCGGTATGAAATCCACGCGATCAGATAGGTAATACCCACGTACGCAGCGTAGGTGAAGATCGAGTAAGCGGAAGCCCGGAAATGAGAAATAATGGGTGCGTGCCATAGATAGATGCTGTAGCACATCAGCCCAGACATTTGCAAAGGCCAAATGCTCACCAGGCGCGCGGCCGGTTTGCAGCCAACGAGCAATGCATTGACGGTCAACAGCAAGCCGGCGTCGAACGGTATGTTGAAGAACGCGGCAAGCGGTTCCACGAATGTGCCGCGATACCACAGCGACCAAAGTACTGCCGACGATACGAGAAGCGACACGCCACACAGGAACTGGACTGTCGGCCGCCAAAGCATCAGGCGCCGTGAGAATACCCATGCGCCCAACATGCCGAGAATAAATTCATCAAGCCGGCCAAACAGCGAATCCGATATGAAGTTCAGAACCCGCCGCGGATTCGTTGGGACCACGATCTGACCTGCAAAACGAACGGCGAGTGCCGCAATCATGACGATCACGAGTATCTTGCGCCAGCCGAAGCGGTCGATCGCGATCACAACAGCGGGAAACAACAGCGAAAACCATAGTTCGACACCGAGCGACCAAAGTACCCAATTGATTGACGGAAAAAAAGTCTCCCTGCTGAATATAAATGTCGCCAATGCATACTGAACCAGTGCCCGATACAGCGAGGAATCGTCAAGCTGATAGTGCGTTGTGAAGAGGAGGAGAAACAACGACGCCGTGTAATACAGCGGTAACAACCGCCGCGCTCTATGGCCGTAAAAGCCGAACAGCGATCGAAGTCCGTTGAACGACCGTTGGCCGGTTGCGTACGGAAGATACAAAACGAAGCCGGAGAGAAAGAAAAAGAGGTTCACTCCTAGCCATCCACTGGATCCGAGCACGGTCGACGGAGTTAGGGTGACGGATCCAGCCGCGTTAAAGAAAACCGAAAATGAGTGGTGAAATACCACTGCAATGATCGCGATTCCGCGCAGCCCGTTTAGAACGGGAAGTCGTTTCATTTGCTTGCCAAGGGTAGGCAAACATCTTACCAGTAGTTACCAGGCCCGAAAGAATCGAAGATCCGTCAGATATGGAAACGTTCTGCATTCTTCCATGCGGTCGAAACGAATGCTTTGCCGCTACCTGCCACCTGCAATCCATGGAGGAGTCCGATCACTGCCGGCGCGCCTGTTGCTGAAATATCGTCCGTGAGCATCACACATTTGCGCGCGGCAAAAACGCTCCGCACGAGGGCTAAACGCGCGTGTCGGGCGTGCTTTAGCCTATTTGAAGGGCGGCGCATGTGTGGCTCGGAAACACACTCATGCCGCTCCTCGCAAGCCTTAACGCCCGCTGCCCATCGCCCGGGCAATTTTCTTATCGGTGTTGTACTGGCTCAGCGCATACACCGACCAGATCGCGGCCGGAATCCAGCCGATCAGCGTAATCTGCAGGATCAGGCAGATAATGCCCGCGAACGGACGGCCGATCGTGAAAAACTGAAACCACGGCAGAATGATGGCAAGCAGTAGACGCATTCAGATTCCTGTTGTTGGTTATGCCTGATCGATCGGCGCGAAGCGCGCCACTTTGGCGCCGTCCACGTCGATCAGTTCGAAAAATACCGAAGCCGGACGCGTCCAGATCGTACCATTGGCGGCTTTGTACACGATCATCGTGACGGTCGGATCCGACTCGAGCGTGGCCTCGCAAACCAGTTCGTAAATCCCGCCTTTGTAGTGCCGGTAACGCACCATTCGCATCCTCCCTGAATTGAAAAAACGCAGCGCTTTCGCACGGCAACGGTCGAACCGTCAGCCGCCCTCTTTCATCTGCTTCAGAATCTTGTAGACGGTGGCGCGCCCCATCGTCAGCACGGCGGCCACGTAGTTCGCGGAACTGCGGCCGCGAAACGCGCCTTGTGCGTGCAGCGCCTCGACGATTTCCCGCTTGTGTTCGCGCGTGAGCGCATTGATGCCGATCTGCCGTTCGCGCAGCCACGTATGCAGGTACGTGTTGATGCGGTCCTGCCAGTCGTCGCGGAACAGTTCTTCCGCGGGCGCGTCGCTCAGGTTGCCGCCCTTGATGAACAGATCGAGTGTGGAACGCACATCTTCGAACACCGCGATATTGAAGTTGATGCACAGCATGCCGGCCGGTTTGCCGTCGTCGTCGAACAGGATGTTGCTCACGCAACGCATGCGCCGGCCGTCCCAGTTGAGCTTTTCATACGGCCCGATCGTCTGGCCGCGCGCCGCGTAATGGACTTCGTCCAGCACCGACGGCCCGCCCACCTCGAGCTTCGACAGGTTGTTCACGAGGTACGCGATGGTCTGGTCGCGCAGGTCGTGAATCACCACTTCGGCGCACGGATAGAACAGCGCCGCGATGCCGTCGGCAATGGGAGCGTAGCGCTCGAGCAGCAGGTCTTTCACAGGAGACACGTTTGGGTTGCGCATTGGGGAATCGCGGTGTTCAAGGGATGCGGCAACTCGCCATTGTAGCCACCCCGCCGCGCCGCGGCGACCGCGGCGGCGATCACGCCCTCAAAAAACGGGCGCGGGCGCCGGCCTCTCGACGCCGCCCTTTCGCGCACGGCGAATTTTGTCCGCTTGGCGAGCGATTTTTTTTCGTGCGATAAAAGGCGTATCTATTTCACGGAGCAACAGATGGCCACGCTCGAAGCGTTTCGCGCCGTGCTCGATGACGAAGGCACGCCGGAGATCATCCGCAATCACATCATCGATTCGCTGCAATACACGCTGCGCAATCACGGGCAAATTTTCACGTCGAAGGAAGTCGAATGGCTGGCCGGCTGGGATGACGCCCGCATTCCGCTCGCGGCAACGCGCGAGCTGCAGAAGCGCGTCGCCGAAACATCCCGCTGAAGCAAGACCCTGTTGATCGTTCAGCGCGCGCCACGACGGCGCAACCCTTCACCCGGCGTGCCGCTCATGGCGAGGCACGCCGTGCGCGAGCGCCGCGTCGCGCGCGAGGCCCCGCCGGCTGGGCGGTTCACCCCTGCGTGGAACTTTTTGCTATCCAATTAGCCCCATTTAGTGCATCATATTGGAATAGCTGTATTCCGCATTCGTAGTTCCGGCGTTTCCTGGCAAAATCGCAGCATCATCGCGGGTTGAACCTCAGGCAATACCGGGCAGGCTCAAACCGGCATCTCCGCACCACCCCCGACTGTTCGACCGCCGCCTGCTGGCGGTCCCGTCACTCCGGCAATGCGTCGCATGCATTCGCCGTCGCGAGCTGTGCAGCTGAGGGTTCATTCACGCGCCCGATGTCCGTGCGACATCAGCGTGTTTCTTCTCCATCGAATCCGCGATTTTGCGCGGCCGCGCTCAAGCCCTTGTCATCGGGCCTGTGCCAAACTTTTTCCATGGCGGCGCGCCTCAAGGTGCTGCGCTGCCCGGCCGGTCTTGCCGCGCGTAACACGCGTGACACGCCGGCCACGTAATACAGGACACAAGCTTCATGAATTCAGCAGTCAAGACGTACAAGGGTTACGAAATTCACCCGCTCGTCTATCCGCGCCGCCCGGCGGACGGTCAGACGAGCCGCAATCCGGACGCCGGTTACGACGCGTCGGTGCGCATCTGCCGCGTGGGCGCCAGTGCGGCCGCCGACGGCCGTGTGTTCCGTCTGCAGTACCTGTTTCCGTTCGACGGCACGGGCAAGGCACGCATTGCGTGCATGGCGCATGCCGAGCAACTGATCGACGGCCGTGTAGACGGCCAGTCCGTCGCCGATCTTTGAGCGGTACTATCAGCATATAGGCTGATGCCGCAGGACAGCGGGCTCGAAAAACCCGCTATCGCCCCAATCTGATGTTGTGCTGCCCGGCGTGGGCGACCAACACCCCTTATCCCATCGACCAGGAGTTATGCATGGCGAAAGAAGAACTGCTTGAACTTGACGGTATCGTCGACGAAGTACTTCCGGACAGTCGTTACCGCGTGACGCTCGACAACGGCGTCGTGGTTGGCGCTTACGCGTCCGGACGCATGCGCAAGAACCACATCCGTATTCTCGCGGGCGACCGCGTGACGCTTGAGCTGTCCGTCTACGATCTGACCAAAGGCCGGATCAATTTCCGTCATAAAGACGAGCGCGCCACCGGTGGCGGCGGTGCTCGCAACACGCAATTCCGTCGCCGTTAAGGCCGGCGGCACGCTGAGCGCGCTTTGCGCGGTCCCGGCGTGATCCATTGCGATTGAGTTGTACGCGAAGCCATTCGCGCGCCTTCTCCGGCTTGACTCGTTGATTCGAGCCTGAGCGGCGCGCTGCGGCGTCGCCTTGTTGCAACCTGAAATTCCCTCATCGCCTGGCGCTTTCTGCTGCCGGCGGGCGTTTCACCGCCTTCCCCGCTTCCCTCCACACGCGCTCAAAGGCCGAACACCGTCCCGAGATCCTCTCCGGCGGCGCTTTTGCGCACCTGCTCGACCACCCGCTCCTCCAGTTCAGTCAGATGCTCCCGCATTGCCGCCAATGCCGCGGCGAGGTTGCCCGATTCGAGCGCGTCGATGATTTGCGTGTGTTCGTCCGCGGAGCAGGTGGAACCCTTCGACGGGTCGAACAGCGCTTTATACAGCTCGGTTTTGGCGACCAGTTGCCCGACCAGTCCGAGCAGTTCCGCGCCGCCGGCTAACTCCGTCAGCAACACGTGAAACTGGCCGGCAAGACGCACGGAGTCTTCGAGCGCCCCGGCGCGTAGCGCCTTCTCTTCGCTGCGAACGTGCGCGCGCAAGCTCCGCTTGTGCTGCGCGCTCAATGCCCCGCACAACGCGGCGACGATGCCCGCCTCGACGATCTGCCGCGCGCGATACACCTGGCGAATGTCCTCCTCGGACGGCGACGGCACAAACGCACCGCGATTCGCCTCCAGCACGAGCTTGCCTTCGAAGCCTAGCCGCGCCAGCACCTTGCGCAGCGCGCCGCGCGTGCAGCCGAAGGCGGCGGCCAGATCCCGCTCGACCAGTTGCGCGCCCGGTCGCAGGCGTCCCTGCAGCAACGCCGCGGTAATCGACGCATAGATACGCTCTTCGACGCTGGACGAATCGTCGTCGCGTGCGGGTTGAACGGACGCGTCTGTATCAGCAGACGACGAGCGCCGGGGACGTGGTGGCATGGCTTCAGTGACCGGAAATGGAGCGGAAACGCCCAGGCATTCTAGCGGCGGCGGGCAGCCGGCGCCATCCGCTTATGCTGCTCGCTATACCGGACATCATAAAAATGGTTAACCATTTTTTGTTATTATGGTTGACCAAAATAAGCCGCGCGTGGGTTTTCACACTGCTGCTGCTCACCGGTTTCGCCAACGACGCCCACCTCGCCGCTTCGCCACCGCGCCAGCAGACGGCGCGCCGCCCCTCTCTCGCCACCAGGACCATTGTGAATTCGCAGCCCCAAGCCAGTTCGACCCGCGCTTCCGCTCACCACGCCACTGTAGCGCTGACGTGGCGGGACATCGTGTGGCTCGGTGCGATCGTCGCGATCGGCATCAATCTGCGGCCGTTGCTGACCTCGATCAGCCCTTTGATGACGACGATCCGCGACGCAACCGGCCTCAGCTTCTACGGAGCGTCGCTGCTGACCAGCCTGCCGGTCGTCGCAATGGGGATCGGCGCATTCGGGGCGGGCGCGCTGGCCCGCACGCTCGGCGAAACACGGGGTGTCGCGCTCGGCTTGCTGGCTATCGCGCTGGCATGCGCGGCGCGGTGGACGGCGTCGAGCGGCGCGGCGCTGCTCGCCACCGCGTTGCTGGCAGGTGCCGGGGTCGCCGCAATTCAGGCGCTGCTGCCCGCCGTGATGAAGCAGCGCTTTCATGCGCGCGTGCCGCTCGCAATGGGTGTGTTCTCCGCGTCCATCATGGGCGGCGGCGGGTTGGGCGCGAGTTTGAGCCCTTGGGTGAGCCACGCGATGCAGTCATGGCAGGCAGGGCTCGCGGCATGGGCGATTCCTGCCTGTGCGGCGCTCGCCTGCTGGTGGGCATTGAACCGCCGGTCTTCCGGCAGCGGCGCCGCAGCGGCTGCTTCGGCACAAACCGACACACTTTCACTTTGGCGTACGCGGCGCGCGTGGACCCTCGGGCTCTACTTCGGGATTGTGAACGGCGGCTATACGAGTCTCGTCGCGTGGTTGCCGGCGTTTTATCAGCAGCGCGGCGTGAGCGTGGCGGCGAGCGGATCGCTGCTGGCCGGCATGACGGTGTTTCAGGCGAGCGCGGCACTGCTGTTGCCGCTTGCCGCGGCGTCGTTCCGGGATCGCCGGCCATGGCTGATGCTCGGTCTCGCGGCGCAACTGTTCGGACTGCTTGGCTTGATTGTCTGGCCCGATGCCGCGCCCTTGCTGTGGGCCGGCGTAGCAGGCGCGGGCCTGGGCGGGGTCTTTTCGCTGACGCTCGTCACCGCCATGGATCATTCAGCCGACCATCGCGTGGCCGGCCAGCTCGTCGCATTCACCCAGGGCGTGGGCTTCATCGTGGCCGCCGTCGCGCCGGTTGTGGCCGGTCTCGTGCGAGGCTGGAGCGGAAGCTTCAGTGCCGCGTGGATCATGCTCGCCGGCTGCGTCGTCGCCATGATGGCGCTGAGTTTGGTGTTTGCGCCCCGCAGTTACAGCCAATGGCGCTGATGAACTGAGCGGCGTGCGCCGCTTCGGTGCATCGGCGTGACGTGCCCCGCGCAGGTGCAGCGACGGGCGCCCACGCAATCGCCAAGTGCGTGACTGCACGAGTTTCACACTTGGGCGCATCGACTGGCATAGCCATTGCTTTACTTCTGGTCAGCCGTCGATAAAACCCCACTCCATGCTGCGCGTTCTCCTCGTAACCGACACCGATAAGCCCATCGGCGACCTTCGCGACGCCCTTGCCCGACTCGGCTACGAGATGCTGGCGGGCACCGCCACGCCGCAAGCACTGCATCGCGTGGTGCAGAGCGAGCGGCCCGATGTCATCATCATCGATACGGAATCGCCGTCGCGCGACACGCTCGAACAGCTTGCGGTCATGAACGCCACCGCGCCGCGTCCGGTGCTGATGTTCAGCCACGACGCCAACCAGCAATTGATCCGCGACGCCGTCGGCGCGGGCGTCACGGCCTATCTCGTCGAAGGTCTTGCGACCGAGCGTCTTGCGCCCATCCTCGAAGTCGCGCTCGCGCGTTTTGCGCAGGAATCGCAATTGCGCGAGCGCCTCGCGCAAGTCGAAAGCGAACTTGCCGAGCGCAAGCTGATCGATCGCGCCAAACGGCTCCTGATGGATCAACAGAAGATCACCGAACACGCCGCCTACGCCAACCTGCGCAAACGCGCGATGAACCAGGGCGTCAAACTCGCCGAAGTCGCGCGCGCCATCATCGCGTCGGCCGACTCGCTCAAATGAAGCGCCGTCCATGAACTCTCCCATTACCACTGCAACCAACCCATCCGGGCCGCTCGAGAAGACTCATCTGCGGCTCGGCTTCGTGGCGCTCTCGGACGCCGCGCCGCTCGTCGCCGCCAAGCTGCTCGAATTCGGCCACGCGCACGGCCTGACGCTGGAGCTGTCGCGTCAGCCGTCGTGGGCCGCCGTGCGTGACAAACTACTGTCGGGCGATCTGGATGCGGCCCACGCGCTCTACGGACTCGTGTACGGCGTGCAACTGGGTCTCGGCGGACCGCAAACGGACATGGCCGTGCTGATGGTGCTCAACCGCAACGGCCAGGCTATCACGCTGTCGAACCGTCTCGCCGATGCGCTCGCCGAACACGGCACGCTGCCCAAGGCACTCGCCACGCTCGGCCGCAAGCCGGTCTTCGCCCAGACATTCCCCACCGGCACGCATGCGATGTGGCTGTACTACTGGCTCGCGTCGCAAGGCGTGGATCCGTTGCGCGATATCGAGAGCGTGGTGATTCCTCCGCCGCAAATGGTCGCGGCGCTCGCCGAAGACAAGCTCGACGGACTGTGCGTTGGTGAACCGTGGAATATGCAGGCCGAAGCGCAAGGCGTCGGCAGAACGATCGCTTATACGAGCGACGTGTGGCCCGATCATCCCGAGAAGGTGCTGGCGTGCCGGCGCGATTTTGTCAGCGCGAATCCGCATGCCGCGCGCGCGCTCGTGCAGACCATGCTCGAAGCGTGCCGCTGGCTCGACGGCGCGGGACATCGCGAGGACATCGCGCGCTGGCTTGCGCGGCCCGAGTACGTTGGCATTGATGCCTCGTTGATCGCGGCGCGCCTCGGCAACGAGATCGCGGCTTCCGCGCCGGGCGGCCTGCCCGTGCGCTTCTTCGACAACGGCGCGGTGAATTATCCGCGAGCGTTCGAAGGCGCGTGGTTTCTCACGCAGTTCGAGCGCTGGGGCATGATCGACGCGCGCGCGGATTATGCGGACATCGCCGCGCGAATCAACCAGACGCAGTTGTATCGCGAAGCGGCAGCGGGCGTAAACGTCGCGGTGCCGGAAGAAAGCGCGTCACAGGTATTGATCGACGGCGAAACGTGGAGCAGCGGCACCTCTCCCACGGGTTATGCGCGGCGCTTTCCGATTCGCCGCTGAATTCAGCGCCGGCGTTACGCCGCCTTCAACGGCGGAAGCAGCACGCTGACGATCAATCCGCCGCCATGCGCATCGGCGAGCGCAACCAGCGCACCGTGTACGCGCGCGATTTCCCGCACGATCGACAAACCCAGTCCGCTGCCTTCCACCGCCTGCGTCGCTTCGCTGCGATAGAAGCGCTCGAACACCGCCTCGCGCTCGCTCATGGCAATGCCCGGCCCATTGTCGATCACCTGCAGCAACGCCTGTTCGCCTTCGCGCGCGACCCGCACGGTAATCACCGCACCATCGCCTGAATAGCGGATCGCGTTATCGATCAGATTGCCGACCAGTTCCGCGAGCAGATCGCTTTGCCCCATCACGTCGACACGCGCGTCCTGCTCGAAACCGAGATCGATGCCACGTGCGCGAGCCACCGGCGACCAGTCGAGCGTCACGCTGCGCGCCACCTCATGCAGCGGCACGGCCGCGTGCCTGACCGTATAGCCGCTGTGCGCTTCGAGCCGCGAGAGCGACAGCAACTGTTGCACGATGCGCACCGCGTGCTGCACCGCGCGATTCAGCCGCCGCAAATGCACCCCCTGCCGACGATCGCCAGTCGAACCCGCTTCCGTGCCGTCGATATCACGCAGCGCCAGTTCGGACTCCGCCTGAATCACCGCAAGCGGCGTTTTCAACTGATGCGCGGCGTCGTTGAAAAAACGCCTGCGCGACGACTGCATCAACTGCGTGCGGCCGATGTACTGATTGATCGAATCGACTAGCGGCGTCACTTCGCTCGGCAGCCCGACCGTGTCGAGCGGCGTCGGATCATCCTCCGCGCGCGCGGCCACTTTTGCCGACAAACGGTTCAACGGCCGCAAGCCGCGCGCCACGCCCAGCCACACGATGCCGAGCGCGAGCACCACCAGCAAGCCTTCCTGTTGCAGCGAGCCGGTCAGAATCTCGCGCGCCAACGCCTGACGCTGCTCGATCGTTTCACCCACTCTCACCAGCACCACCCGCGTCTGCGCGCTCGGCACGTCGTGCACGGGCAGCCTGAGCATGGCGATACGCAGCGGGCGGCCGCGAAACACGCCGTCATAGAAACGCACGCGGTAGGGCTCACCCGACACGTTGCCGGCGTCCGGCAAGTCAGGATATCCGGTCACCACGCGCCCACCTTCCTCGCGAATCTGATAGTAGATGTTGCCGCCGCCATTCGATTCGAACATCTCCAGAGCGAGGTACGGAAGATCGACTTCGATCTCGCCGTCGCGCAAGCGGATGCCGTCGCGAATCGAGCGCAGCGAAAATTCGAGCGTGCGGTCGAATGCCGCATGCGCCGCGTTCATCGCACGCTGATACGTGAGCCACGCGTCGAACGCGAGCAGCAGAAGCAGCGGCACCAGCAGCCATAGTGCGACACGTACGCGCAGATTCGGCTGCGTCATGCGCTTTTTGCTTCCAGCAAATAACCGAGTCCGCGCAGCGTCACGATGCCGACCGAACTGTGTTCGAGTTTCTTGCGCAAGCGGTACACATAGATTTCGATCGCGTCCGCATTCACCGATTCGTCGAGCCCGAAAATTTTCTCCGACAGCGTGTCCTTGTTGATCGCGCGGCCGTTACGCAGGATCAGCACTTCCAGCACCGAGCGCTCGCGCGGCGTCAGCGCAAGCGATTCTCCGTTGAGCGTGAAACTCCGGTCCACGCTGTCGTAAAGCAGCGTGCCGCATTGTGCGTTGAGCGGTTCCTGACCGTGGCTGCGGCGTAACAGCGCACGCGCGCGCGCTTCGAGTTCGGTGAGGGCGAAAGGCTTGGCGAGATAGTCGTCGGCGCCGAGATCGAGGCCGCGCACGCGCTCCTCGACCGAACCGTGCGCGGTCAGCATTAGCACCGGCACGGCGTTGCGGCGTGCGCGCAAACGGCGCAGCACTTCGAGGCCGTCGAGTTTCGGCAAACCGATATCGAGAATCACCAATGCGTAGTCCTGCGTACGAAGCACGTGGTCGGCTGATTCACCGTCGTGCATGCAGTCGACCGTGAGTTTCGCGCTGGTCAGCGCGTCGGTGAGCGAGCGGGAAAGGATCGGATTGTCTTCGACGAGCAGCACACGCATGAGCAGAATCCCAGGGAAATCCATGAGGCGAATTCGACCATTGTGACGCATTTCCCTCGAAAATTGAAAGCGTTCAGAAAGCACCGACCTCTTACCATTCGCCTACACAAAACCAACACGAAGTTATCTGGAGGAAGACGTGCAAAACGCTTTGAAAGTACTCGCAGCAGCTGTCGCATTCACCGTCAATTCCGCATGGGCAGCCATTCCGGCCGGCTATCCAGGCGATTACCAGGCCACTATCGACGGCGCAAAAAAGGAAGGCAAGCTGATCGTCTACTCGGTCACGGACACCGCGCTGGTGCGTCCGCTCATCAAGGACTTTGAAAGCATGTATGGCGTCAAGGTCGACTACAACGACATGAGCAGCACCGAGCTATACAACCGCTATATCAGCGAGAACGCAGCGAGCAGCATCAGCGCCGACGTGTTGTGGAGTTCAGCCATGGATCTGCAGGTCAAGCTCGTCAACGACGGCTTGATGGCCACCTACGAGTCGCCCGAGACGAATCAGTTGCCGCAATGGGCGCAGTACCAGAAACAGGCTTACGGCACCACCTACGAGCCGCTCGCGATCGTCTACAACAAACGCCTGCTGCCGCCCGGCGACGTGCCGCAAACGCGCGCCGATCTGATCAAACTGCTGCAAGCCAGGCCCGATCAGTTCAAGGGCCGCGTCACCACTTACGACATCGAAAAGTCCGGCGTGGGCTTCAACTATCTGACTCAGGACGTGCGGGTCAATCCGCAGGTCACGTGGAATCTGGTGAAAGCCATCGGCGCCACCGGCCCGAAACTGCAATCGAGCACCGGCGCGATGATGGAGCGCATTTCCTCGGGCGAGAACCTGATCGGCTACAACATTCTCGGCTCGTACGCGCAGACCAAAGCAAAGAAAGATCCGTCGATCGGCTACGTCTATCCGAAGGACTACACGCTAGTTGTCAGCCGGCTCGTGACGATCTCGAAGAAAGCACACAGCCCGAACGCCGCGAAGCTGTGGGTCGACTATCTGCTCTCGGAACGCGGCCAGACCTTGCTGGCGAATCAGGCGGGCCTGTTCTCGATTCGCGCGGACGTGCAGGGTGAAACGTCGATGGCCGGCCTCACGAAGCAGCTCGGCGACTCGCTCAAACCGATCCCGATCGGCTCGGGCTTGCTGGTCTACCTCGACCAGTCCAAGCGCCTCGAATTCTTCAAGCAATGGCAACAGTCGATCAAGCGCTAGCCCTTCGCGTTTGACACAGCGGCGCGCGCGCTGACACGCGCGGCCGCACTTCCTTCCATACCTGTCGATATGCGGCTTTGTGCCGCAGGGGGACACTCATGCTTTCCACTAGCGCAACCGGACACCGCGCGGCACCACCGCACGCGGCAGACGGCGGCTCCATCGGCGCGCTGCCGAGCGGCGGACTGCAGCCGTTCATGGGACTGCTGCGCTGGCTCGTCATCGCGGTGCTGACCGTGGCGGTGGCGCTGCCACTCGGCTTCATCCTGCTGCAAAGCGTGCTGAGCGCGCCATTCTTCGACGCAAAGCGCACGCTCGGCCTCGCCGGCTTCGAATTCATTTTTAGCGACCCGGACTTCTGGTCCGCGCTGAAAAACTCCTTTGTCATCGCGGCCGGGATGCTGTTCATCTCGATTCCACTCGGCGGCGTTCTCGCGTTCCTGATGGTGCGCACCGACCTGCCCGGCCGCCGCTGGCTCGAACCGTTGCTGCTCACGCCCGTGTTCGTCTCGCCGATGGTGCTCGCCTTCGGCTACGTGGTCGCCGCCGGCCCGGTCGGTTTTTACTCGGTCTGGTGGACGGAACTGTTCGGCACCGCGCAAGCGCCGTGGACCATCTATTCGGTTTTCGCCATCACGGTAATCGTCGGCCTCACGCATGTGCCGCACGTGTACCTGTATTCGTCGGCGGCGCTGCGCAATCTCGGCTCGGATGTCGAAGAAGCGGCCCGTGTGGCCGGTGCGCGGCCGTTTCGCGTCGCGCTCGACGTGAGCCTGCCGATGACCCTGCCCGCGCTGCTGTTCGCCGGCGTGCTGGTGTTCTTCCTCGGCTTCGAAGTATTCGGCTTGCCGCTCGTACTCGGCGATCCCGAAGGGCACCTCGTGCTGGCCACCTATCTCTACAAGCTCACCAACAAGCTGGGCGTGCCCTCGTATCACCTGATGGCCGCGGTCGCGATGTGCATCGTCGCGATCACGTTCCCGCTCGTGCTGCTGCAACGCCGGCTGCTAAGGAGCGCGAACCGCTTCGTGACGGTCAAGGGCAAGGCGGGACGGCAGACCGTGCTGCCGCTCGGCGTGTGGCGCTGGGTCGCGCTCGGCATCGTCGCGCTGTGGCTATTCTTGACGGTGTTCGTGCCGATCTCCGGCATTACGTTACGTGCGTTCGTCACGCACTGGGGACATGGCGTGCATCTCGCGGATGCGCTCACGCTTGCCAACTTCACGGAACTGTTCGAGCAGAACAACCTGGTCCGCGCGATTCTCAACACGCTCGGCATCGGCGTGTTCGGCGGCGCGCTGGCGGTCGGCTTCTATTCGCTGGTGGCGTTCGCCGGTCATCGCCGCAACGACTGGGCCACGCGCCTGCTCGATTACCTCGTGCTGCTGCCGCGTGCGGTGCCGGGCCTGCTCGCCGGTCTCGCGTTCCTGTGGGTGTTCCTGTTCGTGCCCGGCCTCAAGGAACTGAAGAACTCGATGTGGAGCATCTGGATCGCGTACACCGTCGTGTGGCTCGCCTACGGCATGCGCCTGATTCAGAGCGCGCTGCTGCAAGTCGGGCCTGAACTGGAGGAAGCGGGACGCAGCGTCGGCGCCACGCGTGCGCGCGTCAGTCTCGATGTGACGCTGCCACTCGTGCGCTTCGGCCTGCTCGCCGCGTGGCTGCTGATTTTCATGATCTTCGAGCGCGAATATTCGACCGCTGTTTATCTGCTCTCGCCCGGCACGGAAGTGATCGGCGCGCTGCTCGTGTCGCTGTGGGCCACCGGGTCGGTCGATCAGGTCGCGGCGCTTTCTGTCATCAACATCGCGATGGTCGGCGCCGGACTCGGTGTCGCGCTGCGCTTCGGAGTGAAATTGCATGGATAAGCTCTCAGTCGACAACCTCTTTCTGAGCTATGGCGACAACCCGATTCTCAAAGGCGTGTCGTTCGAACTGAACCCCGGTGAAGTGGTCTGCCTGCTGGGCGCGTCGGGCAGCGGCAAGACCACGCTGCTGCGCGCGGTGGCCGGACTCGAACAGCCGTCGTCGGGCCGCATCGAACTGGACGGCAAGGCGTTTTTCGACGGCGCGGCGCATGTCGATCTGCCGGTCGAGCAGCGCTCGCTGGGACTCGTGTTCCAGTCGTATGCGCTGTGGCCGCATCGCACGGTGGCCGATAACGTCGGCTATGGATTGAAACTGCGGCGCGTCTCGCCCGCCGAGCAGAAAAAACGCGTGCAGGCCGCACTCGACCAACTCGGCCTCGGCCACCTTGCCGCGCGTTATCCGTATCAGCTTTCCGGCGGCCAGCAACAGCGTGTCGCGATTGCGCGAGCACTGGTCTACAACCCGCCGGTGATTCTGCTCGACGAACCGCTCTCGAATCTGGACGCCAAGCTGCGCGAAGAAGCCCGCGCCTGGCTGCGCGAGCTGATCGTGTCACTGGGCCTCTCTGCGTTGTGCGTGACGCACGACCAGACCGAAGCGATGGCGATGTCCGACCGCATTCTGTTGCTACGCAACGGCCGTATCGAACAGGAAGGCACGCCCGCCGAACTGTACGGCGCGCCCCGCTCGCTCTACACCGCCGAGTTCATGGGCAGCAACAACCGCATCGAGGCACGCGTGGCCGCGGTCGACGGCGAACGCGTGACGCTTGCCGGCGACGGCTGGCAACTGCAGGCGCAAGCACGCGAAGCACTCACGGCCGGACAGCACGCGCAGGCCGTGATCCGCCTCGAACGCGTGCAGGTCGCCGACGGACCCGGCGCGAACCGGCTCGAAGCCGACCTCGTTACGTCGATGTATCTCGGCGACCGCTGGGAATACCTGTTCCATTGCGGCGACCTGCGCTTGCGCGCCTTTGGCCACGTGCCGCGCGCGGCCGGCCGCCACTGGATCGAATTCCCCGCCAACGACTGCTGGGCCTTCGCTCAGGCGAGCTGAAGCGCGGCATGCAGACCCCGAAGGACCTCTCCTTCAGGCTGCCCAATCGAAGTAACAAACCAACCACAGGAGACTGTTGATGAAGTGGAGTATGAAGAAGGCGACCGTCGGCGTCACTTGCGCCGGACTCGCCGGTTTTGCAGCCGGCGCGCACGCGCAATCGAGCGTGACCCTGTACGGCATCGTCGACGCGGGTGTCGAGTACGTGAACCATGCCAGCAAAGACGGTGGCGCCACGCGCCTCGTGTCCGGCGGCAAGAACACTTCGCGCTGGGGTTTGCGCGGCGTCGAGGATCTCGGTGGCGGGCTGAAGGCGGTGTTCCAGCTGGAAAGCGGCATCAACATCGCCAACGGCCAGTTCGACGACAGCTCCGGCGCGATCTTCGACCGCCGTGCAACCATCGGCCTGAAAAACCGCTTCGGGCAAATCACGCTCGGCCGCAATTTCACGACCACGTACGACTACATGCTGCAGTTCGACCCAATGGGGTATGCGCCGAACTACTCGTGGGCGACGTCATCCACGGCGACGGGCGGCCGCAAGGACGGTCTGTTCTCGCGCTCGTCCAACGCGGTGCGTTATGACGGCACCTTCTCCGGCTTCAAGTTCGGCGCGATGTATGGTTTCGGCAACGTGCCGGGCAGCATGAAGTCGAGTTCGAAGTACGACTTCGCTCTTGGCTACGAGACCGGTCCGTTCGCCGCGGTCGTGACCTTCGACCGGCAGAACGGCGCGAACGACAGCGTCACGCCCGCCGATACCACCAACTATATCCAGGGCATTCACGCAGGCCTGAGCTACGACTTCGGCGCCGTGAAGGCAATGGCCGGTTATCGGAACTACCAGCGCACGTTCCACACCGCCGCGCCCACTTTGCGCAGCGACATGTACTGGCTCGGCGGTCAATATGAGGTGACGCCGTTCTTCTCGCTGTTCGCGGCGGTCTACCATCAGGACATCAAGGACGCGAGCGACGCCGATCCGACGCTGTTCTCGCTGCGCGCGCAGTACGCGCTGTCCAAGCGCACGGTGCTGTATATGGCGGGCGGCTATGCGATGGCCAAGCATGACAATGCTGTCAGTCTGTCACGCGATTTGATCGGTGTGGCGGATACGCAAACTGGCGTGACGGCGGGTATTCAGCATCGCTTCTGAAGCAGTTGCGCTTAAGCGCTTCAGGCTTCCGGAAGAAAAAAGCGCGCGGGCTGTTGTTTGCCGGCGCGCCTCGTGTTTCTTGTCTCGTGAAAAGCATCGCCGCGAGAAACCACGCGGCGATGCTTGCCCACTCAGAAGTTAAAGTTGTCGATATTGCTCGAGTCGAACGTAGTGGGCGGTCCAAGAATGATTTCGCCTTGCGGCCCGATGGTCCGTTTGCCGAGCTTGCCGGCGTCGAACGACTCGCCTTCCTTACCGCTGATCGTGCCCGAAGACAGCGCCGCCGCGGCATAAGCAGCCAGGTAGCCGAGTTGACCCGGATCCCACAACTGGAACGCCTTCACGGTGCCGTTCTTCACGAACGCACGCATCTGGTTCGGCGTACCGAGACCGGTCACCGCCACCTTGCCCTTACTCGACGAAGTGGAGATATAACGCGCGGCTGCGGCAATACCGACCGTGGTCGGCGCGACGATCGCCTTCAGATTCGGGTATGCCTGCAGCAGACCTTGCGTTTCGGTGAATGACTTCTGATCGTCGTCGTTACCGTACGCGATCTTCACGAGCTTGATCTTCGAATACTCGGGCTTTTTCAGTTCCTCCTGCATCCACTTGATCCACGTGTTCTGATTGGTCGCATTGGGCGTGGCCGACAGCACGGCGAACTCGCCCTCGCCGCCCATCAGCTTGGCCACCAGTTGAACCTGGCCACGGCCGATGCCTTCCGCGTTCGCCTGGTTGACGAACAGTTGCCGGCCCTCGGGCGCCGTGTCCGAGTCGAAGGTCACGACCTTGATGCCTTGCGACATCGCTTTCTTCAGATACGGCACCACCGCATTGGCGTCGTTCGCTGCGATCACGATCGCGTCCTGGCGCTGCGTAATCAGCGTATTGATGTACTGCACTTGCGACGACGCGCCCGCATCCGACGGGCCCACCGCTTTGCCCACGCCGCCGAATTCCTTGATCGCGGTCATGCCGCCGTCGTCGGCGATCACTTCGTAGGGGTTGTTGATCTGCTTCGGCACGAATGCGATTTTCAGACCGCTTTTCAGGCCCGCGGCGGACGCGGCGCAACTGATCGCGATCAACGCAACGCAGAGCGCCGCGGTGCCGGTGTGACGTAGAGGTTTGAACATGAAGTGTCTCCTGCCTTGTTGTTGGACGTGACGTTGTCCGGGTTATCGGTTGTTAGACTTTCTCTTCGCAGATGCAGGCACGGCTAAAAACTTAGACTGAAGATGCGGACTTCGCGATGAAACGCCGGTCGCGCGCCGCGCGCCAGCGCGCCACCAGATTCGGTATCAGCACCGAGGCCAGCAGCAGCACGCCGGTCACGATGGTCAACGTCTCGCTGGATACGTCGTCGAGCGTCAGCGCGTTTTTCAGCACGCCGATAATCAGCAGCGACAGCAGCACGCCGATCATCGACCCGCGTCCGCCGAAAATGCTCACACCGCCGAACAGCACCGCCGCGATCACCGACAACTCGAAACCTTCACCGTTGTCGCCCCGCGCGCTCGTGAAGCGCAGCGTATAGACCACGCCCGCCAGCGCGCTCATGACGCCGGACAGCACGAACAGACGCAAGCGGATCTTTGCCACTTCGATACCGGAGAACGCCGCGGCGGTCGGATTCGCGCCGATCGCATAGAGACTGCGGCCGAACGCCGTGGACTGCAGCAGCACGGTGAACACCACCGCGCCGACAATCACGATCACAAACGGCAGCGGTATGAAACTCGAACCAACCGTGTCCATGCCGAACGCCGTGTAAGCCGCGGGGAAATCCGCCACCGCCTGGTCGCCGAGCAGCACATAGGCGAGGCCGCGAAACAGCGCCAACGTGCCGATCGTGACCGCGAGCGAAGGCAGATTGAGCTTGACGATCACGAGGCCGTTCAGCAGACCGGCCAAGGATCCCGCGATCAGCACCAGCACGATCACGAGCGGCATCGGCAAGCCCATGTGCCATAGCACGCCCATCAACGCGCTGGACGCGCCGAGCACCGAGGCCACCGACAGATCGATTTCGGCGGCGACGATGATCAGCGTCATCGGCAGCGCCATCAACGCAATTTCGGTCAGATCCGCCAGCACGTTGCTCAGATTCGCGCCGGTGAGAAACACCGGCGACAGCAACCGCCCTAGCGCGAGCGAGAGAATCAGCACGATCACCAGCAGCACTTCCCATTGCAGCGGCGTTTCGCGTTTGCGCGTGAGCAGCGCGGAATCGGGTTTAGCCATGATCGCGTTTCCTCATCATGCGTTTGGCGACGGAGCGGGCCAGCAAGGTATCGGCGGTAATCGCAGCGACGATCAGCGCGCCCTCGATGGCCTGCTCCCAGAATGGCGACACGTGCAGCACGACCAGCGCGATGCTGATCACGCCGAGCACGAGCGCGCCCAACGTCGCGCCGAGAATCGTGCCGACGCCGCCAGTGATTGCGACACTACCCACCACGGCGGCGGCCACCACTTGCAATTCGATGCCCTTCGCGGTGCTGGCATCCACGGTGCCGAAGCGCGCCAGCCACAACGCGCCCGCAAAACCGGCAATCGCGCCAGAGAGCAGAAATCCCGCCATCACGCGACGCTCCACGTTCACACCGGCGAGACGCGCCGCCTCCGGATTCGAGCCGATCGCGTAGTGTTCGCGGCCACCGCGAAACTGCTTCAGATACACGGCGAGACCGGCCAGCACGACGATCGCGATCAGCGCGAGCGTCGGAATGCCGAGCAACGTTCCAGTCGCGAGACGAGAGAAAGCATCGGGCAGGCTGGTGGCGTTGATCTGCCCGCCATGCACCCACGCATAGTCCGCACCGCGAAAAATGTACAGCGTGGATAGCGTCGCCACCAGCGACGGCACGCGCCCCACCGCGACGAGCAGCGCATTGATGCCGCCCGCCACGAGACCGATGGCAAGCCCCGCGGCCAACGCGACGATCACCGGCATCTGCGGAAACGCGACATACAGGCTGCCGACCGCATACGCGCTGATGCCGACCGTCGAGCCGACCGACAGATCGATATGCCGCATCAGGATCACCACCGTCATGCCGGCCGTCAGCAAGCTGATGATCGACACGTTCAGCAGCACGTCGCGCAGGTTCTGCAGGTTCAGGAACTGTGGTTTCGCGAGCCCAGTGCCCACAATCAGCAGAATCAGCACGACGAACAACGTTGTTTCGCGGCTCTTTGCGATGCTTGCGGCAAAGCCGCCCGGCGAGCCCGCCGCGCGCTTCGCGACCGGCGGATGGACCGGCGCGGGATGGGTGGAAGAATGGCGCATCATGCGGCGTGTCCCAGCGGTGGAATCGGTTGGACTGGATGGCCGACGGGTTGGCCAAGTGCGGCGCCCATGATGCGTTCCTCGTCAGCGTCGGCACGCGCTATATCCGCGCTGATACGTCCCTCGTGCATCACCAGCACACGGTCGGCCATGCCGAGTACTTCGGGCAATTCGCTCGAGATCATCAGCACCGCCATGCCGTCGCGCACCAGTTCGGCGAGCGCGCTATACACCTCGGCCTTCGCGCCGACGTCGATCCCACGCGTGGGTTCGTCGATGATCAGCACTTTCGGCCCGGTTGCCAGCCATTTACCGAGCACGACTTTCTGCTGATTGCCGCCTGACAACGTGCCGACCGGCGCGTTCGGGTCGCCCGCCTTGAGACGCAAACGCGTGCCCCATTGGTTGGCAAGTTGCGTCTCGCTGCGCGTCGAGATGAGGCCGTGTTTGACGAGCCGCCCGAGCACGGTCATCGAGGCATTGCGCGCAATGCTCAATTCCAGCGCGAGTCCTTGTTGCCGGCGGTCCTCCGGCACGAGCGCAAGTCCGGCGCGCACCGCGGCGGCGGGCCGGCCTGCCGTCAGGCGCTTGCCGGCAATCCAGATTTCGCCCGAGTCGAGCGGATCGATGCCGAAGATCGCGCGCGCGACTTCGCTGCGCCCCGCGCCGACCAGCCCGGCCAGCGCCACAATCTCGCCCGCGCGCACGTCGAAGGAAATGTCCTTGAAGACGCCCACGCGCGTGAGGCCGCGTACCGACAGGCGCACTTCCCCAGGCGGGCGGTCGGCTTTCGGATAGAAGGTTTCCAGATCGCGCCCGACCATTTTGGCCACGATCGACTCAGTGGTGAGATCGGCGGTCAGACCGTCGAAAACTTTCGCGCCGTCGCGCATGATCGTGACGCGCTGTGTCAGCGCGAATACTTCGTCGAGCCGGTGCGTGATGAACAGAATCGCCACGTCACGCTCGCGCAGCTTGCGCACGATCGCAAAGAGCCGCTCCACTTCGGGCAGCGACAACGCGGCGGTCGGTTCGTCCATGATGAGCACGTTTGCGTTCAGCGACAACGCCTTGGCAATTTCGATCACCTGCTGATCGGCAATCGACAAACCGCGCACCAGCTGATCGGCGCGCAGATCGACACCGAGCGACGCCAGCAAGCCATCCACCTCGCGGCGCATCGCGTCGTATTGAATGCGGCCGATCCGGTCCACCGGCTGCCGCCCCATGAAGATGTTCTCCGCGATCGACAGATCGAAGAACAGCGTCGGTTCCTGATAGATGACCGCGAGCCCGGCGTCGCGCGCTTCAGCGGGTGTCGCGAAGCGGCGCGCCACGCCGTCCACCAGCAACTCGCCGGTATCCGGCTGATGCACGCCCGCGAGAATCTTCACGAGCGTCGATTTGCCCGCGCCGTTCTCGCCCAGCAACGCATGCACCTCTCCCGGCCATAGCGCGAGATCGCCGTCGGAAAGCGCGCGAACCCGGCCGAATGATTTACTCGCGTGCCGCAATTCGAGCCGCGGTACTGAGGATGTGGCTTGCTGCACAGCGTGTCTCCTTCTTTTTCGCGTTCCAATGCCCTTCAGATGCGGTAGCAACGTTCCGCATTACGGCAAAACAGCGCCTCTTTCTCGGCGACGCTCGCGCCATCCACGATCGATGCATACGCATGCCACAAATCCGCGTATGAGCCGAACAGCCGGTCGACGGGAAAATTCGAGGCGAACATCGCGCGCTCGACGCCGAACGTATCGATCGTTTCGAGCACATACGGCCGCAGGCTTTCAACACTCCACTGGTGATCGAACATCGCGAGTCCGCTGATCTTCACCGCGACATTGCGGCAACCGGCGAGCAGGCGCATGCCGTCGCGCCAGGCGCGATAGCCCGCCACGCTATTACGGTCCACGAACATGCCCGCGTGGTTGATCACGAACTGCGTGTCGCCATGCGAGCGCGCCAACGCCGCCGCTTCTTCCATCTGTGACGGATACAGTTGCAGATCGAACGACATGTCGTAACGGCGCAGCAACGCGAAGTGTTCGCGCCATTGCGGCTCGCGCATGAAATGACGGCCGACGTAATCGAACAGCTTGTTCTCGTGCACGTTCAGAATCTGCCGGATACCACGCGTATTCGCGAACGACGCATGCGCTTCGAGCACGGCCGGCGCATTCGGCGCGGACAGATCCACCGCGGCGACGATCGCGTTCGGCATGCCGCGCGATTCCTTGCGATCCGCAATGGATTGCAGCCAGCGCGTTTCTTCGACCGGATCGGCGGGATCGTGATTCGCTTCCACGTGCACCAGTTTCAGTACCTCGATATCGCCCGCCTCGCCCAGCAGATCGTCCAGCAGGTAGTCATGCTTCAAGTCACGCGCATCGCCCACGAACGACACGCCCGGGTTTTCCAGCCACGGATAGCGATGCGTTTTCAGATCCCACAAATGGATATGCGAATCGACCACCTGCATGCGACATCCTCCGTCCGGTGAAGATCGTTTCGAGTCAGATCATGTAAGTCTGCTGAGCGGCAATCAGATCAAGTCGGCTCAGCTCAGCGAGTTCAGGTGAAAGACCGGTTCGAGCGGCTGCTGAAGCGGCGTGTGATCCGGCGCCGTGTGCATGATGTCAGCCATGTAATCCCACCATTTGCGCATGACGTCGAGCTGCGGCAGTTCGTCCATGGTGTGATGGTTGTTTCGCGTCAGCATGGCGAAGAGATGGTGCGAGTCCGGGTCGAAGAAAATCCGGTAATCGCGCACACCGGCATTGTGCAATGCATCAACCAGTTCGGGCCAGATTTGCGCGTGACGTCGTTCGTATTCCTCGCGCATGCCGGGGTTGAGCACCATCCGGAAAGCAATTGTTTCCATTGCGGCCTGTCTCCCGTCGTATCGGAGCGCTTTCTCGGAGAAGCGCCTGATGCGACTATAATTCCTGCGTCGATAGCATCTCAATCCGTTGTTGGGATTGGGCGATCCACAAACCGAATCGCACCCGACCCATGAGCCAACACTCAGCAACTGTCGCACTCGTCAATCGGCTCAAATTCAAGCACCTCGCGCTGCTCGTCGCGCTCGACGACGCGCGCAATCTCCATCAGGCCGCCGAGGCCGTTAACGTGGCCCAGCCGAGCGCGAGCCGCATGCTCGGCGATATCGAAGAAGCATTCGGCTTTCTGCTGTTCGAGCGCAACGCGCGCGGCATGACGCCCACGCCGCTTGGCGTCGTCACGCTGGCCTATGCCCGGCGTGCGCTGGCGGAACTGACCCGTTTCGCCGAAGACCTCGACGTCAAACGCCGCGGCGGTCACGGCCAACTGACGGTCGGCGCGATCATGGGCGCCGCGCCCGATCTGCTGGCCATGGCGGTCGCCGCGCTGAAAACCGAAAGCCCGCTGCTGAACGTGCGCATTCTCGGCGAGACCAGTGACCAGGTCGTGCAATTGCTGCATCGCCGCGAAGTCGATCTGGCGCTCGGGCGCCTGACCAGCCCGCTGCAACACAACGATTTCAGTTTCGAGCCGCTCGCGCGCGAAACGCTGCTGCTCGTGGTGCGTGCGGTGCATCCGCTCGCGCAGCGCGCGCGCGTCAGCTTGCGTGAGCTGATCGACTGGCCGTGGGTGGCGCAGCCCGTCACCAGTCCGGCGCGCGTGCTGTTCGAAGAGGAACTGGCGCGCGCGGGACTGGCCACGCCGGTGAATCTGACCGAATGCGCGTCGATCTTCGCTACGCTGCAATTGCTCGAGAATTACGATGCGGTGGCCATGCTGCCCGAGTCGGTGGTGCGCGATCATTTGCGCGGCAAACTGCTGGTTGCGTTGCCGCTCGAAATCGGCAAGAGTCTTTCGGGCTTCGGCATTCTCACGCGCAAGGAAGAACCGCTCGCAGAACCGGCGCTGCGTTTCATCGACCTGTTGCGCGGTTTCTCGCACAAACTCAAACGCGACGACACCGCCGCGGCCGCATCTGACTCCCTGGTCGCGGCTTCGGCTCCGGTGAACTGAAATCGGCATCGCGCGTTATTGCAGGTTGACGAAAAGGCCGCCGTCCACCAGCAGCGCAGCGCCCGTCACATAGCGCGCGCGGTCGGAGGCGAGGAACGTCACGCAATCGGCGACATCTTCCGGGCGGCCCAGTCTGCCGAGCGGGATGCGTTTTTCGAAGTAGGCTTTTTTGGCTTCGTCGGCGAGGTCTTCAGCGTTCAGATCGGTGGCGATGGTGCCGGGCATCACCGAGTTGCAGCGAATGCCGTAGGGTCCCAATGCGACCGCGCAGGATTGCATCAACGAATGCACGCCCGCTTTGGTCGGCGTGTAATGCGTCTGCATGCCGCCGCCCACCAGCGCGCTGATCGAACTCGTCGCCACGATCGCGCCGCCCGTGCCCTGCGCTTTCATCTGTTGCGCGGCGGCTTGCGTTACATAGAATGCGCCGTTCAGATTGACCGCCACCGTCGATTCGAGTACTTCCGGCGGCATGTCGAGAAAAGCATGAAACGGACAGATGCCCGCGTTGCTGGCCAGCACGTCGACTTTGCCGAACGCCTCGACCGTTTGGCGCACCAGTTGCTGACCGGTTTCGCGCGCGGCGACGTTGCCTTCGATCGCAATCACGCGCCGCCCCAGCGCCTCGATTTCACCGACCACTTCCGCAACGGCGGAACGGCGTCCATACGATGCGTCGTTGTCGCCCCAGTAGTTGATCGCCACGTCCGCGCCTTCGGTTGCGCACGCAACGGCTATCGCGCGGCCGATGCCACGCGACCCGCCGGTGACGATCACGACCTTGTCCTTGAGCAGCACGTCATTCTCCTTTCAGGGTTCGAATTTGCGACGGGCGACGCGCACGGCGCGGCTCGACCCGACAACAAGTGATCAACACGCACGCATCGTGAACTCATCGTGAACTCATCGCGAACTCAGCGCGAACTCAACGCGAACTCAACGCGCGTAAGGCCGCACCAACGCGCATTCCGGATTCAGCCTCACGCCGAAGCCTGGCGCGTCCGGCACTTTCATGCGCCCGTTCACGGGCACGGGTTCATCGAGCAACAGTGGCGTGAACATCGGCACGACTTCGTCGGCTTTGGGCGCCATCATCAGAAACTCGGCAAACGGCGAGTTGTGCCGCGTCACCACGAAGTGATAGCTATACACCGACGAACCGTGCGGCACGACCATCACATTGTGGGCATCCGCTAGCGCGGAGATCTTGATCAACTCGGTAATGCCGCCGCACCAGCCGACATCCGGTTGAATCAGATCGCAGCATTGCATCTCCAGCAACATGCGAAAGCCCCAGCGCGTTGCTTCGTGTTCGCCGGTCGACACCATCATGCCGCGTGGCACATTGCGGCGCAGTTCGGCGTAACCCCAGTAGTCGTCGGGCGGCAGGCACTCTTCGATCCATTTCAGGCCATACTCGTGCGCCGCTTGCGCGAGCCGCGTGGCATACGGCACGTCGAGGCTCATCCAGCAGTCGTACATCAGCCAGAAGTCGTCGCCCACCCGGCTGCGCATGTCCTCGAGCTTTTCCAGATTCTTTTTGAGACCTGCTTCGCCTTCGGCGGGACCGTGCTGCAACGGCAGCTTGCCGCCGATGAATCCCATCTCCTTCGCCAGATCGGGCCGCGCGCCGGTCGCATAGAACACCAGCTCGTCGCGTACCGGACCGCCCAATAGCTGGTACACCGGCTCCTTGCGCACTTTCGCGAGCAGATCCCACAACGCGAGATCAACACCCGAGATCGTATTCAGCACGACCCCTTTGCGACCGTAATACAGAGTCGAGAAGTACATCTGATCCCACATTTTCTCGATGTCGGTAACGAGTTGCCCTTCGAGAAAACGCGCGAGATGTTTCTCGACGATGAACGCGCCGATCTCGCCACCCGTCGTCACCGCAAAACCCACGGTGCCGTCGCTCGCTTCGATCTCCACCACGAGCGTGCCCAGCACATTGATACCGAATGACTGGCGGCTCTGGCGATACTCCGGATAACGCGCCATCGGCGTGGAGATGTGATCGTCGATCCAGTGTCCGCCGGGTTGGTCGTGATAATCCGCACCGCCGCCGCGGACGATGAAGGCACGCACGTGCCGAATGGTAGGCATGGCCATGTATGGAGGCTCCGTTATGAGTGCGTCGAGCGAGCGCCTAGCGGGCGCGATGCAGTAAGGTTTTGAAAGTTGCGCCCGGATGGGCGGCGTCGCGGCGCAATAGCGTGCCGATCAAAAGCGCGGCGAGCAGACTCGACATGCCCAGCACGACCAATCCCGCCGACTTCGACGAAAACGCATGTTCCGCCGCGGTGCGCAAGCTCGGCGCAATGAAACCGCCGAGCCCGCCGAGTGAATTGATCAACGCGATACCGCCCGCCGCGGCCGCGCCTGTGAGGTGACGCGTGGGAAACGTCCAGAAAAGCGGCTGCGCGGCAATGAAACCGCTCGCGGCACAACACAGCGCGAGTAAGCCGATGGACGGACTGCTCGCGAGTCCGGACACACCAATGCCGAGCCCGGCGACGATCAGCAACGCCACCGCCCAACGCCGATGCCCACCGGTGCGATCCGCGCGGCGCGGCACGTACCACGTCACAGCCAGCGCACACAGCCATGGCAGCGCCGCGACGAGACCCACACGCAAGCCGACCGTCGTTCCAAGGAACGCCGCCACCTGTTGCGGCAGATAAAAAATCACGCCATACACACTCATCTGGATCAGCAGATAGATCGCCGACAGCAGCAACACACGCCGGTCCACCAGGGCGGCCAGAATGTTATGCGGGCCGTGCGCGGACGCGACACGCGCATCGTCCTCGAGTGCGCTACGCAAGGTGGCGCGCTCCTGCGGTTCGAGCCAACGCGCGTCTTCGGGGCGATTGTCGAGATACCAGAACGCCCACACGCCCACCAGCGAAGCCAGCACGCCCTCCACCAGAAAGAGCCATTGCCAGCCGGCAAGACCCAGCGCGCCATGCAATTCGAGCAGCGACCCCGACAACGGGCTGCCCAAAATAAACGCCAGCGGCGCGCCGAAATAAAACACGCCCACCGCACGCGCCCGGGACGACTGCGGAAACCAGTGGGTGAGGTAATAGATCACGCCCGGAAAGAAACCCGCCTCGGCGACGCCGAGCAGAAACCGTAGCGTATAGAACGCGCTCGGCGTATGCGCGAGGCTCATCGCGGCCGACACGAGCCCCCATGTCACCATGATCCGGCACATCCAGGCGCGCGCGCCGACCCGATGCAACAGCAGATTGCTCGGGACTTCGAACAATGCATAGCCGACGAAAAACACGCCCGCACCGAAGGCAAACGCCGCATTCGACAAACCTGTGTCGTGCTGCAAAGCCTTTTGCGCGAAACCAATGTTGGCGCGATCGAGGAACGCCAGCACATACATCAGCAGTAGAAACGGCAGTAGCCGGCGCATTACCTTGCCGTTGATCGCCTCGAGTGAAACGGGCGCATGCGGGTCCATGTCGTCTCCTTCGCAGAGCACGCGCGGGTGGCGGCTCTGCGGGTTTCTTTTCTTGTGTAGCGCTACCGTGCTAACGCAGGTGCGACGCCGCGCCGGCTCAGTAGGTTGCGCGGCCGCCGGACAGGTCGAATACGGAAGCGGTACTGAACGCGCAGTCCTCGGACGAGAGCCACAGAATCAACGACGCCGCTTCTTCGGGCAACAGGAAGCGGTTCATGGGAATCTTCGAAAGCATGTAGTCGATGTGTTGCTGCGACATCGAATCGAAGATCTCGGTTTTAGCCGCGGCGGGCGTGACCGCATTGACGAGAATGTTCTTCGTCGCGAGTTCTTTGCCGAGCGATTTGGTCAAGCCGATGAGTCCGGCCTTGGAGGCGCTGTAGTGCGAGGCGTTAGGGTTGCCCTCCTTACCCGCCACCGAGGCGATATTGACGATCCGGCCATAGCCCTGCTTGAGCATTTGCGGCACGACCGCGCGGCAGGTCAGATACGGGCCGATCAGGTTGACATCGATCACGCGGCGCCAGATGTCGGGTTCCAGTTCCCACGTGGCGCCATTGCCGCCGGTGATGCCGGCGCAATTGATCAACACGTCGATCGCCCCGTGATCGGCAACGGTTTGCGCCACGGCCTGTGCAACGGCAGCTTCCTGTGTCAGTTCGACTGAGATCGCGGTGACTTTGCCCAATTCGCTCAGCTCACGCTGACTGCGGGCAAGACGTTCGGCGTCCACATCCCATAGCGCGACCGACGCGCCCGAGTTGAGTGCCCGCTGCGCCACTGCGTAGCCGATACCACGCGCGCCGCCGGTAATGGCGACTACGCGCCCCTCCAGATCGATTCGATTCATCGCTGTGCTCCTGTTGGCAGGCCTGAACGGCATGCCTTTGTGTTGTTGTATCCGGCTGTCTGTGCTGCTGGCCCAGCCAATATACGAGCGGCGCGATGCGCTAACAATCCGAGTATTGGAGCAGGTGATAACAAAAGTGGATCGGGAGGCGTGTGCGGTGCAGCGAACCAGTCGGCACTGGTTCTTCGTAAATCAAACCTGTCTTGGGTAAATAAACTTGTCCTGAGATTTTCTCGTAATCGAAACTGGCGTAGCTCCGCTAGTCTGTCATTCGCATTTGTAATCAAAAGTGGCCTGACGTCGGCCAAACCCCGTCCAGTGCGGGTCCGATTCCAAAAGTGGCTCACGCCTATTACGCACCACACTCTCACCAAAGTCGCGTTGAAATTTTTACAAGAACGAAGTTTATGACGCTGGTGGAGCTTCCCGAAAAACGACTTCCTTACAAATCAAACACTTACCCGCTCTGCTTGCAATCAGATCTGGCCCACGAAATTGAGATTTGCAAACAAATCTGGCCTGAGAAATCAGCCCCTAACGTACTGATTTCTATGGATTTTCTATCCAAACACCCAAATAGCTGCGAGGGCGGCTGATAAGCAACTGTCATCGAGCCTACTGCGGAGATTATCTATGGAAGTCCTGAAGCGGCTACCAATTTCGTTCCACGGGTTGAAAGCGCGCAGATGCCAGCATCCACTCAACATCGTGGGTTACAGCATATTTCGCCGGCTAGGCCCACTCCTCCACGCCACGGGATGCAAGCAACGGCTCGGCTGTCAGCGCGGACGGTCTAACTGCTCCTCAGAGCCTGATTTTTTGCTGGCATCTGTGATCGATTCTTTGCTATGGGCCCCGACAAGGGCGACCCACCCGCGCCTCATTTGTATCAGCCGCGTCCTCCATGCGATCAAGAGAGCGGCACTTGGTCTTCGCAGCAGCGCAATCGACTGGACGTAAATGGACGTGACTTGACGCGGCAGTTTTGACCCATCCGAAAGCTGGAGCTCCTTCAGTCAACTTGTGCCATCACGACAATAGTCATCGAAGACGCCCGGCGCATCGTGGCTATATGAATCGAACAATCAGCGACCGCGCAAATGAAACTCACCACCCTTTATCAACAAAAAATCCAATCCATTGAAACGTTCGTCAACAAATCAAGGTTGCCGGCGACGGTCGAGGTACAGGAATCGTTCCACGAGCGCGCCCTGCACCGCCAGCATCAGGCGACCTGCCTGGCCCATTGCATCGCTATATTTGGCGACGTCGATTTGAGCGCGGCAGACTGGGACCGACTGTACGCGCGCGCGGAAAACAGTCCACACATCGGATACAACCCACTTCAGCAAGGCCTTGATGTGGCCGCATCAGCTATCACCGGCTCCTCCATCTCTCGAAATCGTCATCCATCTGCTTGACAGCGGCCTTCAAATCTAGCGAAGTCAAAATATTACGAGCGATATCGCCTTGCCAGACCTTGCCGTCGAAAATGTGAAAAACCCAATTCGAGAACACGAAAACCCCTTTTTTGGCGTCAACCCAAAGGTGAGTTGGATGGGATACAAGGTCGAAGAAGAACCGTGCTGGAGTCCGGGAGCTAAGCTCAAGCATTGCCGCAAAAGCTGGCTCCTCCGGGAAGTGAGTATGGATTGTTTCAACTGCTATCCATGGGCGTCGGATGGACATTGCAACCGCAGGACTTTGACCAAACAGGTCATGCCGAACGATGGTCTTTGGGGCGCAAATCCGGTGGACTTCCTTGTCCCAAATATATGGCGGCAACGTTTCGATAACCGAGAATACGATCTCACCCTTGACCTTTTTCTTCAGCTGCAGGTCCCATCTCCCGAGCCGCCGTAACTCCCGAAATGTTTTGTCCACCCGATCGTTGTGCACAGGATCCGATTTCTCGCCTTGGAACACTCTAGCTCCATCGCTGTCCGGCGCATAAAAGTGCAGCGTCCCTGTCGACGAAGGTCGGACATGCACTCGGACCTGCTCACTCTCATCATATAGGAGTTGACCCTGCGCGAGGACCCGGACGTCTTGCTTTACGAGATCGTCGGCACGTATTGTCTGGCGGCGATCTTCTTCATCATAGTAAACGGCAATCGAATGCTTCAACTCAGCCATCTCAACGCACTCTCACGAAAATAAAAACCTTTTCGGTATGAAGCTTGCCGACCCTACGGAACCTTCTGCTCGTCGCACTCAGGTCTCGGACATAGTCCACCGAAAATACCCATTTGTCGGCACCTTTGGCCTCGCCAGACATCATTATGCCGGAAGGATTGGAGCTTTATCTGACTCGTCTCAGAAGGACTATGAGCCGCTTTTGGAAAGCTATCGCGGTCGGATGAGCGAGCCGAAAGCGCGCTTTGGAAGCTTTCTATGATGGACAAGAGCGCTAATTATTAGAGCTCCCGTGACATGCCGAGACACGGTGCATGTTATGAGCGACGGCACCCGTGAAGCCACCGAGCGACGAATACCGAATGAAGGATACAGAAAAAGATCAACAAAAAACGCGGACGTTCGGGCCGCGCTTTTTATGAATCAACCTGCGTGAAGTCTACTCAGCTTGCAATCAGAACCGCAGATGAGCACTCAATGAATCCAGTTCCCTGAACAGCACGTCGCGGTCCACCATCTTCACCATGCGCTTCGTGAGCAGGACAGTTACCGAGACATATTTCAAGCAAGCGCCTTCGGAGACTCGCGGTGGAACGAAATGCATTATTCCGCTGTCGGCGATTTGGGCCGCAAAGTGCAAGAAAAAATGGTCTCGTTCGGTCTCGTTCGCAACGTCGACGCGTTCATGCGGTCTGCGCATTTCACACTGAGACAGAACAAACGGAACCCGGAGAATGACGCTGTGCTCGCGCCCCTTTAGACCAATGAAGACTCTTCCTGCGCGCTGCCACGACTCAAGTGCTTTCCATATACCCTCATCCTCTGCATCAGCTAGCCAGTTGACTTGCGCGTCCCCCACTTCCAGCGTCAGGTCCATGAAGGCCCGACCGCCCTCCTCGAAGCATCCCGAGGAGAATGTACAGCGCATGGTGCTCCCGTCAGGCCGCTTGACTTCAGAAGGCTCAACGTTTGCAAACAGAATAGCGGAGTCCGGCGGGATATCACTCACCTCCGGATCATTTGCGAAAGACTGTCCCGGAAACAGAAGGCCGAACCCGGTTGAGGTTACGAGGTGAGGATGCGCGTCATGAAGGAGTGCTCGCATGCTAGCGACAACTGTAGAGTCAGTTGGCTGAAAGCGACTGAGCGATTCACCCGAGTCTCGGTTCGATAGGCTGGGCGAAGCCTCGCTGATACCTGCTTCCGGCAAGAGCGATGCGCCGTTGGCGGGTGCTAGATTCTCCATGGTCAACTCTGTCCTTCAAAAATATGTTCCGTACAGGAAAATTGATACTCGCGTTGCAATCCTTCGCAGTGGCGCGACGGCTACGCCGACTGGAATCGCCAAGCACCGCGTCCACCGCGGCCGTGCGCAGGCGCGGGGAGTCACCTATAGTCGATCGGTTTATACCGTTCATCCTGAACCACCCAGATACCCCGTCCTTCAGTGCGGGGGGACGTCAATTCAGCGTGCACAAATCTGCTCATGCAGATTGTCGTCACAGGGCAAGCGGTTGTCCCCGCTGAGGGGCGCGACGTTGCCGCCGCGGCCAGGAGGAAACCCGTTCCTTCTGCGTGCTGAGAGGCCTGCGAAATACGGGGATAGCTCTAGAGACAATGCGCGAGCCGTTCGCCCGCGCATCATTTCAATCAAGACTTAATGGAATTCATTCGCGCCATCAGCACTTTCGCGAGTGAACACAGAGGTCTCTGCGCACCGTATCGCCTTAGCAAACGCTTGCAGCCGGCTCGTCATCAGTACGTTAACAAACACACGCTTCAAAGCAACTCGCGGAATATCAGTGGTCGCCGCCATCTGTGGGATGCCGCACGTCGCTAGCCATACCGTTTTGTCCCAGACTCTCCTCGACATTTCTTCACCCGCATCAAACCGAAATTGGTTAAGAGGAATTTCCGTCGGTAGAAAATCAACCATTCCGAAGAAACACTTCTGGGTTTTGCGGGAAACAATCGTTAAAGCAAACGGAAGTTTCTCCGCGGAGGCCCACGCGTCAATCGAAGACTGTAGTTCGGGGTCGGTGAGGTCGGCGAGCCAATGCACTTGAGTTCCACCGATTTGAATACGAATGGCCATAATCCGGTCGTTAACTAACTGCTCTTCCGAAACGCGCAAGGGAACCCTTCCCATGCCGAAGCCAACGCAATGAGACGACCTTACAAGCGTCGAGTATTGCACCTGGTCAAGGATGCACGTCAAAACCGGCAAGTTTGCCGGCAAAGTTTTGGCCAACTTCGATTCAGCCCTGAACTCACAGACCGACGATAGGGAGCCGACAATTGGTACGTCGAATTCATCAGAAACGACTGATTGAACATCTTTCATTTTTTACTGTTCCTGTTTGTGATGTGAGCTACGCGGACGAAAACGTCCGCGCGCCCGTTGGCCGTGGCGTTGCGATGCTACGCACCCGTCTTCGACAAGGAGCGAGAACACCGCTGTTTCACATATAGCCACCCGCATCAAAACTTGACACAACTGAAACTTCAGACGAGCGTCTGCTTCGTGAGCACTACTGCAGCGTGGTGATGCGATCATCAAGCTCATGGTGCCGTTCGGCCGAACACCGGCGATAGCAGGGTGAATCGGTTCGCATCACCTACGGCGGCGGAGTGTGAACTGCGCGGCTAGTGCTGGCGCCCGCACTTCCCTCCCAGTACAGGCAACCGTTCGCCCTGCGAAGACCAACGGCGCAAACAAATTCGTGCGCATTAGAAGGAACGGTACCAGTGGAATGCCACGCCAGCCGTGCGCGTCCATTCCGAACTCAGGGCCGTGAGCGCAGCAAGCTTGCCCGGATTGACTTCCGGTGCGACTTTGAGGAGGTAACTGCGTGCAATCGACGCAGTGGCTGACTTTCTCGGCAAGGGGTGGGCACATCGGGGACAGGGATGTGCAATCTAGGCAGCGGCTTTATACGCCGAGAGCGGTTCCACACTTTATTATTCTGAATAGCCGAATTCTTTGATATTTGCGTATGGTACGCCCTGAGCGCCCTACCCGCGACGCTTGCGCCGATTACATTCAGAAAAGATGCGCGAACCAACGGTCGCGCATCCATTAATCAATATTTTAGTGAACGTGCGCCGCCCCGCTGCTGCCAGCAGTAGCGAACACAGGCTTGTCGGCAAAAGGATTCGCCTTGGTGAAAGCCCGCAGTCGCTGCGTCATCAGCACGTTGACGCATACCTGCCGCAAACGAATGCCCGGGATGTCCGAGGTCGCCTGAATTTGCATAACGCCGCTGGCCGCCAGTTCCGCAAGCTCGTCCCAGATTCCGTCCGGCATTTCTTTTCCCGCGTTGAACCGGAAGCGATTGATATTCAGGTCCTTGCGGGGGATATCGACGATTCCAAAAAGACAGTTCCGCTTTTTGCCGGCAGCGAATTCCAGTGCGAACGGGAGTTTTTCCGCTACGGTCCAGGTGTCGATGGTTGACCACACCTCTGGGTCCGTCATGTCGGCAAGCCAATATACCTGCGTTCCACCGATTTGAAGACGAATGGTCATAATCTGGTCACCGGCGAGCGGAATGCTTCCGAACCCGCATGCGACTTGCGGCGGCGACTTCTGGAACGACGTGGGGTCCGCCTGCTCAAGCAGACACGTCAGAACCGGGAAATCTGCCGGCAACGTTTTAGCCAACTTCGAGTCAGTTCGAAACTCCCGAACGGACGACACGGAGCCGATGGTGAACATGCCGAAGTCATTCGACACGGGTGATTGAGCGCCTTTCATTTCTACTGTTTCCTGTGTGTGATGTGAGCTACACCGACGAAGAGGTCTGCGCGCCCGTTGGCCGTGGTGCGGCGATGCTATGCGCCTGTCTTCGACAAAACGCACAAACAACGCTGCTTCACCTATAGCCACCGGCATCAAAGCTGGATTCAACTGAAATTTCAGGTCACGCTGGTTGTTGACGTCCTCCCGGCGCTGAAGGTCACGGTATTTCGGGCTTCGTGCGGATCAGATGCACTGATCGCGCAGGAACAAAGACAACCAATCACTTCAATTCTCCACACGTGTTTCCTATGCGAGCCCACCCTGCTGGTCCGCAGGTAAGCACATTGAACATCAACAGCACCTCGCTCTGCTGCGTCGGTACGGCCGCTGAGCCGAGCGGGCAGTCGTCAAAACTGCTCGGTGCTCTTTATAAACACGTGCGGCGCGCGAGCACTGACTCGGTCGTCGCAGGGGGCTTCCCGCCTCGCGCCATTACCGCACTTGCATATAATCCAACATAGGACGTGCCACCAGAGCAGCCATGCTACCCGCCCTGATAAGCGAGTCTGCTGTGACCAATCCAGAACGACGTATTGACGCTGAAACCAAATCTCGGCTTGCCTTTTACGCAGTCGTTTTCGACCTGTTCGGCACGCTATTGCAGATCGGCGATCGCCGCTCACCGTACCGCCTACTGATGCAGTGGATGCGCGACGCAGGCCGGCGGCCGCTGCCCGACGATGCGGCCCGGCTCATGTCCCGGCCGGCGCCACTCAGCGACGTCGGCACATTGTTTGGCGTCGAGCTGCCGGACGACCTACTTGCCACGGCACAGCGGGCACTGGAGGACGAGGTCAACTCACTACGCCTGTTCCCCGACACGGTGATGAGCGTTGCTCTGCTGCGCGACGCCGGTGTGCGCGTGGGCATCTGTTCGAACCTCGCGTCTCCCTACGGCGATGCGGCGAAAGCTCTGCTACCCATGATGGACGCCTATGCGTGGAGCTATGAAGCCGGCGCGGTCAAGCCAGACCCGGCAATCTATCAACACGTCCTCGATCAGTTGGGCTGTGCAGCTCACGACGTCCTGTTCATTGGCGACACGCCCGCTGCGGACATCGACGGCCCTCGGGCTTTCGGCATGAGCGCAAGGCTCATCGACAGGAAGGCTGGCCAGTCACTGAACTCTGTGCTCTCGGATCTGCTGTAGTTTGGTCGTGCGCCCTTTGGTCCTTAGCGCGAGACGGCAGCGGTCCTACAAGATTGCCCACGTCTGAATGCTGGTATCAACCAGCGCGTGCCGCATTATCCGGTGCCGCGCTCTGGAAGGCTTGGTACAAAATGCCACACATCCCACAGACGGTAACCCGTCCCGCAGCTGGTCGCTATATAATCAAACCCTGCATGATATGGAGCGCAGCATGAGCCAATCTGAACATCGCAATCCGCCAGCGAACGCGGCGACACAGGACACTCTCGCTTTCAAGTACATCGACACGTTGGTGCAGAAGCACAGTTCAAACGCGGCGGCCGGCCGCCGATTGGACGTGCAACTGAAGCAAGACGCTACGTTTACCGCCGTCGACTACACGCTGGCAAAGCGCAGGTAAATTTTACCGATTTCAAGGAGCCGGGCACTAGCCCGGTTTTTTTATGCTCGAATTCTATTCGTCTGACGATATCAAGCGCCAAAATGGGGATCACGGTGTAGATCTCAGCCGGGAAACTGGCCGCACTGCCTTCCGGAAAGATTATGCACGCTTGTTGCATGCGCCATCATTTCGTCGCCTGCAAGGCAAAACCCAGCTCTTCCCCGGCTCCGAGTCTGACTTCTTCAGAAATCGGCTGACGCACTCGCTCGAGGTCGCTCAGATCGCGGGCGGGATTGCCGCCCGCCTGAATCACCTGCCAGAGGCACGCCATTTCGGTGATGGTATCGACCTCGATCTCGTTGAGTTTGCCTCGCTGGCTCATGATCTCGGGCATCCGCCCTTTGGTCACAACGGTGAAGCCGCTCTCGACGAGCTGATGGTCGCGCATGGCGGCTTCGAGGGCAATGCACAGACACTGCGGATCGTGTCCACAACTGAACAGAAGCTGGTAACAAACCCGACTGGAGAACCATCGAACGCATATGGCCTAAATCTGACCATGCGTGCGCTCGCGGCGGTGCTTAAGTATGACCGGCCGATCCCGCTCGAACGGCGGGACGGGGCATCCCTGGTAAAGGGATACTATGACAGCGAGACGGAACTGGTCGCAGCCGTCAAGAACGCAGTTGCACCGGGTTACGTCGGAGAGTTCAAGACGATTGAATGCTCGATCATGGACCTTGCCGACGACATTGCATACTCGACGTATGACCTCGAAGACTCGTTGCACGCTGGATTTGTGACGCCGTACTCGCTGTTCGACGCCCTTGAAAACCGCGGCGAAATCGCGCTCGCCGTTTTCGACAAGACAAACAAGGCACTCGCAGATTCAGGATACGAACCGCTTGACAATCCTGGCCAGCTTACCGACTGTATCGAGGAAGTGTTCAAGGGTCTGCAGCCGCAGAACGGTGTGTCCACGAACACCGGTGTGGCCAACAAGTTCCGGGCGGGCGCGAACGCATGGCTGCGCGACCGACAGCTGGCAAGTAATTCCCTTGCGCGCAATCAGTTCACTGCCCAACGCGTTGGCTCCCTCATCGACTCTGTCGAGGTGAAGATCAACGAAACATATCCAAAGCTGTCCAAAGTCATGCTCGGCCGCGAAGCTCTTCTACGGGTCGAGGTACTGAAGCACCTGAACTTTCAGCTTGTGATCCGTTCATCCCGCCTTGCCGTAGTCGAGCACCGTGGCAAGGACGTCGTGCGCGATCTGTTCCAGGCGTTTAGCGATACGGGTGGTCGCTTACTGCCAGACGACTGGCAAGTCGAATATCGAACAGCGGACAGCGATGCAGCGAAAGCACGTGTTGTCTGCGACTTCGTTGCCGGCATGACTGACCGCTATGCCGCCGAGATGCACGACCGCCTGTTCGGCAAGGGTATGTCGATTTTCAAGCCTCTCTAACCACCTGTATTCTTCTGAGGTGCCGGTGCGCCACGTGGCGCATCGAAGCAACACGCCCCGCACGCAGCGCAACTGCGTTGCCGACGTAATTGAGCGGCATCACGGCACGGAAGCTGAAATTGCAGCAATAGAGAACTGATTATGACTGAGAGCAGAGATAGAAGCTTCAACGAACTGCGAATTGCCTGCCGACATCGGCTCGATTCGCTCGAAATGTGGCTGAGAAGAATTGTTCATGAGCAGCTGTCGAAGGCCTACGGGGCTGACTATTTATCCGCAACTGTGGCAGAAGGCGAACACCTCTTTTCAAATACCACACGCACGCAGGCGGAAAAGCGGCTGCGTGCGGCGACCCCGCCCTACGCACGAAAGGTTGCCTGAAGTCCCACGTGGGCGATCGTGGGCGTGTGCCACGTTAAATTTGTTCGAAACTGCTTCTATAGCCACGCGTCAACATCGCACTCACGCCAACGCAGCAAACGCGTGCCCGGGATATGCAATCTCGGCGGTACTGCCGACGGCTTGCGGCGAATGTCTTTTCGACTCGTTTCAGGGCTGCGGCCAAGTAGCGCGGCAAGGTCGCCAAGCTCGAGAAGTTTCATGCGTGTCTCCGAGGAGGTTTCAGGGACACGAGCGGGCCTTAACGGCCTCGACGTGCCGTTACGCGACTCGAATCGACATTACAGCGCCTATAGCACAAAGTTTTATCGATCTTCGGAAGCCGCGGCTGAACTCGGGCCTCCGCACTTTCTCCAGGCTCATGGTCGCCTCCGTGACAGCGATCACGGCAGCAACGCAGGCGGCCGGCAACCTGCTCTCGATTGCTCCCAAATTGGCGTCAAACGGGGAACCATGAGTCACGAACGGTATCGCTCCGACTTGGAGGTCGGCCTTGATGATCTAGCAACATGCGGTTGGCAGGAAGCAATCAAGGAGGTGGCTGACGCGGATTATTCAGCCCTCTGGAACGCACTCGCAGTCGCTGCGCAGAAGGCTTTGGAACATCAAGAGTTTAAACGTGCGAAAGTGCTTTGGCTCTTGGCAGAAGCGTCGTCGATGATGCTCAAGCCATCTGCGACGCATCAGCCGTTTCTCGTAATGGGCGAGTCACGTTCGCCTAATATCGATGATTTCACCGATGCTGACGTTATGTTTTTTGCGGACGCATCCTTCGAAATTGGCAACAACTGGTTGAGAGCGAGACTCGCAGATGTCGTCTGGACGCGAAAGCGGGCAATGAGGGTCACCACGACTTCCGGTATGAAGTGGATAAGGTGGTCGAAGCGCCATCCACTCGATTGAAGGCCGAGTTCTCCGCGTGGATTCGCAGCCTGCATATACTCGAGCCCGGTGAGGTGGCCTTCCGTAATACTCTGCCCGTTCTGCTCGCGTGAGGCCACGGCAAGGCGCGCCTTTAGCGAGGTTATAGCCGGAAGGGCAAAATCGCGCATTCGGGAACATTGCGCCATCTGAAACTCCAGTGCGTCCTCGCCTCAAAAATCGCCGGGACGTCTCCGCGTGGCTTCCGAAGAGCGGGCAAAGATAGCCCTCCGTCGAATACACGGATGCGGCAATACATAAGCTGACAATGCAATGGCCAATGCCACGCTTCCTACTGGATAATGCTCGGAGACCATTCGAGGCACTCGGCGTGCAGACCACGAGGGAATGCAGTTCATCGACGTGGCACGGCTCTACACGCTGGCAACGAAATGCGTTTTCTTGAACATCTCATCGCCGATGCAGAGCAGATCAGGACATATATCCCTCGATAGCGGACAAGCAGTTGTGCTCCCGGTCAACTATATGCGATCTTATCGGACACGTCGGAACGTGTGAGCCAAGTTTATCGCTCACCATACACCGCCGACCTCTTACTGATTGAGCCGAGTGATGACACTGCTGAAGTTATTGAGGCCTTGGGAGCCCTCGTTTGTTTTCGTTACAGTCTTTCTGCTGACTGCAGCGTTATTTGTTCGAGGCACTCGGCGGCTTCAGCCGTCGATTGGACGACGAGTCGCGTTTTGGATTGGAATGATTCTTTTCTACGTCTCTCTTCACACTCGAGTCGACTACTACGCTGAGCATCAGTTTTCCATTCATCGACTGCAACATCTCGTCCTTCACCATCTCGCGCCGCTGTTGATCATGGCTGCATATCCGGGAAGCGTAATGCGCGCCGGATTACCTTTACACGCTCGCATCAAGCTCAGGCGGCTCCAGCGACACCGCTCTTACCGTGTCTTGGGATCGGTGCTTCTGCGCCCAAGCATCATCACTATCGCGTTTTTAGCTTCGATAGTTCTTTGGCTAATTCCGCCTGTCCAATTCATCGCAATGCTCGACTGGCGGCTCTACTTTGCAATGAACTGGTCCGTCGCAGTCACCGGTCTCATTTATTGGTGGATGGTACTAGATCACCGGCAACATCCGCCTGCCCGTCTGAGTCCCGGTATGCGCGTGATGTCGCCCGTCATTACTATGACGCCACAAATCCTCCTTGGTGCCATGATTGCGTTCTCGTCACGAGACTTGTATCCAATATTCACCATTTGCGGTCGAGCGTTCACGGACGTCAGCGCAGAACTCGACCAGAGTTTGGGTGGGCTCATCATGTGGATCCCTGCAGCGGTTTTGGAGGCAGTGGGTGCATTATTGGCTTTGCGCCGCATGATGCACCTGTCCGAGCGCCCGAGAGCGCTCAGATCGACGAGCGTACAAAACACTGCGATAATTTCATAGCCGTTGTTTTAACATTCGCTTTTTCTCTGGCAACCTGCCTTTGCAATCGCGGTGCGAAGAGCGGCACTGTCACGTTGCAGAGATGATCGAGTAAGGTCGGGGGATGAAGAATGCAAAATCGCTTTACCACGGTCATCGCTTTCCGGCGGCGGTCATCAGTTGCGCCGTACGCTGGTATTTCAGGTTTCAGCTCAGCCTGCGTGATATCGAAGAACTGCTGTTCGATCGCGGGGTTATCGTCAGCTACGAAACAGTCCGACGCTGGTGCGATAAGTTCGGTGCGGGCTTCGCACACCGTGTGAAAGCGGCGCGTCGCAGGCCCGGCACCACGTGGCACCTTGACGAAGTCTTTGTGACGTTGCGCGGAGAGCCTTACCTGTTGTGGCGCGCCGTCGATCAACACGGTGCCGAACTCGATATCTTGCTACAGAAGCGCCGCGACAAGGCTGCAGCGAAGCGGTTTTTCAAGCGCGTGCTTGCCTCGTTTACTGAGGCACCGCGCAAGATCGTGACTGACCAGCTGCGCAGCTATCCGGCGGCGAAAGCCGAGATTCCCGAACTGGCTCACGTCAGGCACGTTTTCGTCAAAGCCAGCGCGCGGTTCAATAACCGGGCAGAAAACAGCCATCAGCCGACGCGCGAACGCGAGCGACGCATGCGTGGCTTCCGCGATATTGAACACGCAGGCTTTCTTGTCGAGCTTCGGTCCGATCCGGCAGCACTTCGCGCTCAAGCGACATCTGCTATGCGCCTCACTCCATCGCAAACATCTCGCCGCACGCTTTGCCGCCTGGCATCGCTTCACTGAGGCCACCCAAGATCCGTCCGTTTTCTGAGAAAGCGTGTGTCCTCTCCGCAATTGCGCCGCGAACAATTTAACGTGACAGTGCCGCTCCGACTGTGCCCGCCCGCTGGTTCGCCCCGCGCTAACGCACAAGTTCGCCTCAAGTTAAAAGGGTTGGATCAATTTCTTAAGCCGAACTCGATGACGATTTTTGAGGTAAGTTCGTCCTTTTCGCCATGCTCGGAATCCGACATCATTCAATGGTGCGGTTGGTATATTGGCTATCCAACCCGTCGAGCGACTAGTCTTTGGAGGGTGAAGATCGCTATGGCTGATGAGATATCTGACGGAATCGCGGCAACAAGGGACGTTGCATTCGTCGTCTTCCCAGGTTTTCAGATTCAGGATTTGAGTGGCCCGCTTTCAGCATTCGAGATTGCAGGAAATGTCAGTGCACACGGCGCCTATCGTTGCACAGTCGTCTCACTCACCGGAGGAGAAGTAGTTTCCTCGGCTGGTTTGGGCGTGGTCACGCAGAAAATTCAGCGAAAACCCTTGGACACGCTTATAGTAGTGGGAGGCGCGGTGTCTGCACACCCTGATGCGCTGGGCCCTGTCGCCGATCAGCTTGCCATAGCTAGTGTGAACGGCAGCCGTCGTATCGCCAGCGTTTGTACTGGCGCCTTCATACTTGCCTCCGCTGGGCTCCTGGATGGAAGACGCGCAACTACTCACTGGAAACACGCATCGCACCTGCGCCATCAGTACCCGAAGGTGAAAGTCGAAGGCGACCGCATTTTTACAAAAGACGGCCCGATTTGGACCTCGGCTGGGGTCACGGCTGGTATCGATCTAGCCCTTGCCATGATTGAAGAGGATCTTGGGAGTTCCGTGTCGCATGCGACCGCGCAAATGCTGGTCGTATATCATCGGCGCCCCGGCGGTCAATCTCAATTCTCCGCGTTGGCGGACATGGAACCCGCGTCAGATCGAATCCGCGACGTGCTCACCTACATTCGTGAACACTTAACCGAACCCTTGTCAACGGAGCAACTCGCTGCCATTGCTTGTCTGAGTCCTCGTCAGTTTGGACGCACTTTCCTTACTGAGACGGGAGAAACACCAGCTAAAGCCGTCGAGCGGCTTCGAGTTGAGGTCGCCAGACAACGCGTGGAAAGCGGCGGTGAGCCGATTGAAATAATCGCAAGTTCCGTCGGTTTCTCGGACCCCGAGCGAATGCGTCGTGCCTTCATCAGAGTAATCGGTCATCCACCACAGACCATTCGCCGGATGGCCGGACAGGACGCGCCTGTACTTCATCGGGTAGAAGGGCAAATTTGTGCTGAGTCGGCATAAGTGAACTTGTCGTGCAGGCAAGGAATCGAGCCTCCTCGATTTCGCGTACAGCAGGAATGTTGCACGGAGGCTATTACAGTCGACGACGCACGCAGACATCCATTGGCTTTCTTAGTCCTGTCGACTACGAAGCCGCGCTAATCGCTGCATTACCTGCTGTACGTGGAAACGAGCCAAGGTCAAGAATCCGCTGGTCTGGCAAAACTCAATCGATCTTCGCCGGCACGGCTGCGTTGTTACCACACTACAGCTGATCTCTTTCACTTTAGTGATGATCCAGGTGCAGCGATATGTTGTCGGCGCCCGATTCGCCTCACAGTTGATCGACCAGCAAAGCAGGAATGGCTGAATAGACCGCTCGTCCAAGTAACGGATGAGGCACACCAGTTGTTGTACCTCTTTCCCCGAGATCGTCCACAAATTGTCGTCTGGCCTACGCAGTTGCACGACGGACGCGGATTACGCCGGCGCGAAGGTCACCGGCGGCATCGGCGCTATGTTGACCGACAGTTGGAACACATCCGGCCGCGAGTAGTGGCCGACCACATCGAAGTCGAGATTGCTGGCGCGACCGATACTCGTATCGATCTCCGTGTACAGAATCGTCTCAGTGTCGAATACCGAACCAGCGAGCACCTTGCCGAGCGGATCGACGATTATGCTGCCGCCGTACATGATGAAATCGTCGGCTTGCTTCCATCTCGAAATCTTCGCGATAGAACGATGGATACTCGCCCAACCGGATTGCCTGACACGCACTCAACACGTGCATGCGCCCTTCGAGCGCGATATGCACCATCGACGGCGCCCAAGTCGCGCGATCGTCCGCAGTCGGCGCGCAATATATCTCCGTGCCTTGCGCATACATGGCCTGCCGCAACGCGGGCATATAGTTTTCCCAGCAAATCACCGTACCGAACGTACCGAGAGTCGAGTCGACCGGCGCGATTGTCGGGCCGTCGCCGAAGCCCCAGATAGTGCGCTCCTGCCCGGTCGGCATCAGCTTGCGATGGTGGCCCGCCACGCCTCTGCCCGGCACCAGCGTGACGCTCGTGCAATAGAGCGTGCGGCCTGAGCGCTCGATCACACCCATCACCACCTGCATTCCCGTTTCCGTCGCGACCTCGGCGAGCAGCGCGAGCTCGGGGCCGTCGAGTATCACCGCGTCCTCCATGTAGTGCAGAAAATGCGCGCGACCCGCGTCAGTCCGCTTGCCGACCCAGTCGAACGACGCCCCCTTCGGATAACCTGATAAAACGTCATAAGCAGCTTGAGGCCCCGCGTACGACGTGGGACACACCATATCTATCGCTCCCAGTGATCATGTTCGGAATACCGTTTTCGTGACGCGCGCTGCTCTTTTTCGCTGCGGAACTTCGAACGCTCGGATGCGGACACCCTCACCCTACGAAAAACTGCAAAACCGGCAATTCATGACTTAATGCACCTTAGTCGTTGGACGTCCGTATCCAACAATGGCTCGATAACGATATAAGAACAACGGCTACGAATGCTGCAGTCGACGCACGAGCACTGAGCCACGGCGACCTTTAGACGTGTTGTCCACCGTTGACATGAATCTCTGCGCCGTTGATGTAAGACGCTTCGTTCGAGCACAAAAACAAGATAACCCGGGCAACCTCGTCTGGATCGCCCAGTCGTTTCATTGGAATATCCGATTTGACAATCTCTTCAGTGCCCGGTGAAAGAATACTGGTATCTATCTCGCCCGGCGCGACAGCATTCACTCGAATTCCGGTGCTACCAAATTCGAAAGCCTGCTCACGTGTAAGAGTCGCGAGCGCAGCTTTCGAGCACGCGTAGGCAGCGCCAGCAAACGGATGAACCCTTGACCCTACGATTGAAGTTACGTTGACGATAGCCCCTTTGGTCGCTTTCAACTCTGGTATCAGGAGACGCGAGAGTATCGCCGCAGAAAATAAATTCACATTGAACACCGAGATCCAATCTTCGTACTGAGTCTGCAATATATCCATCCGGGCCCCGCCAGCGAGTTTTGGTGACACAGCCGCATTGTTCACAATCGCATACAGACCAGCGCCCCCCAATCGACGACGAATCTCCTGCGCCAGCGACGCATAGGAACTGGCGTCCGCCAAATCACCCTGTATATGATTCTCTTGTCCTGCCGGCCACGGGCAGTCCGACGTAAATGGTGCCCTCGATATGGTAAGAACACGCCAACCGCTCTCATGGAACAAGCGAACCGTCGCGTGACCAATCCCCCGGCTCGCGCCTGTCAGCAGTAAAGTCTTCGGCGAACCGCCGGACTCAATGTCTTCTGACATGACATCTCCTAGCAAAATCCGACCTTTTTGTATAACGCTTCCTAGATGAAAAACCATCGCTTTCCACACACATCACCCGCGTTCTCCGATGAATCATGGCTAATCAATTTTTCATATACTTATGGCGCAGCAGCTTCACTCTCATTTCACGACTTCAATCGAATTCGTTCTGACATCGGTCACCCACCACCTCGGATCAATCGCACTCAAAAGAAAAAAGGGATAGTCCGAAAAGACGCTATCTCCTCTGGACTTTCAACTATTAGGTGAAAATTAACAATCATTCGTTACTTTCACTGAGTAGATCCAATTCCCGGTTCCCATTTACCGCACATTTGCCAACGCCACCTTCTGTTGACAGATCGGTGCGAAGACGAAGCCATGTTGTCACACCACTCCTCGGACTCTCCTAGTCTCGCGACAATCCACTCGCGCGAAGAATGAGAACCTACACCTCATGCTATTCAGTGAGACGGTGAACGTGGGATTGGTAATCAAAGGTTTTTTCTGGCGAACGCGCGATGCCGATCAAAAGCATGGATACATCATCGCGCTGCTGATACATCGACCACCACCCAGACGGTCCTGCGTTCGCTGGTGGTGTCGATCAGAATGGAGGATCGATCCGATGTCGCGGACGAGGTCTGCGCGGAGGAAAGGACTTCAATCGCGGCGGCTCTACTAATCTGAGCCGTTGATCGTCGTACATGTAGCACTCTCGCCGGGTATTCTCCGCCAAGAAGCGCTGCCTCCATGGCAGGACCCTTGCAAAGCGTCTTTCCGACACCTTCGCATGAGCTTTGCTGCGCATCATGCGTCCGATAGAACCGGTGCGTATGATTGTCTACCCAAGCTGGGGCGATAGACGGTCAACGATCGAGCGACAGCATGTGAGAGCTCCACTCCATTGTCCTCTCCAACCATCGCCAGCGCCATTTCCACTCCCGCTGTGATGCCGGCAGACCTCCATACGTAGTCGTCGACTCTATCGGGCTTATAGCAGGACGCTCCCGTGAACACGCCACCAATTCGCGTCACACGTCCCTTCAGCGCATCACAGTTGGCTATTGCAGCAATTGCTGGGTGATCGATTGCCGCGTCCGTACGAAGCGAGCCAACCATGACAAGCACTGTGTCGGCATGAATTGCGTTCAAGCCCTCTGTGGCTATAGCAAGGCCGCACGAACTCGAGATACTACCCCCGCTATCCGACATAAAATGCAGACTGTAATCGACCCCGCTGGAAGATAGGCTAGTCGCCTCCTGGAAAATCGTCACTAATCCGAACAGCTCCATTAGCGGAAATCCAGGATAAACCACAAAGCAAACATGATGCTGCACTCGTTCACAGGGCACCCGCCAAAGTGATGCACAAGGGAAAGAGACGCCTTGTTCACTCCGCTCAGTTTCGTCTTGACGATTCTGTTTCACTTGTTTTTCCTCCGATGCTAACGAAGCATGCAGAAGGAATGAGCAATCGAAAAGGACGTAAATACCTCAAAAACCGACATTGATAAGCACAGCAATCGATCGCAATTTCGGTCGCCAGAGTTTGGCGAAATACTCCCCTACGTATGACCGCGATGGTTGGGGAAAAACCGATTGCTCGAATTGAAATCGGATCTGCTGCGGGAGTGGATTCTAGACTAGCGCACGTTCAATTCGCAGCTAGCTGACGTACCGCTGCAGTAGGAGTTTCAAGAAAGGGACGAGGTAGCCGGTCTAGCAAAGCGGATATCAGGCCAGCACAGTTTAGGAAGGTCTGAACAACCCGTTTCTGCTTCGGATTTCTAGCGCACGCACTCAGAGTGAAGATCACATCGTTATCTGCAACTGCGTTGGAATGCTACTGGCCTCCTCCTGGAGGCCAGCGCTGCGCCTTTACGGCGCACCTTCGCCAGCCCTTGCGCTTCATAACATCTTGCGCGCCATCCACAGATTGGTTAGCGCGAACAGCGTCTCGATCTGGGCCATGTTTTTCACCGGTCCCCGATAGCGTGCCTTCAGATATCCGAACTGACACTTCAGCACCCGGAACGGATGCTCCACCTTCGCTCTCACGCTCGCATTGAGCCGTTCGTACCTCACGTTCTGGTCGTGCCGCTATTGATCAACGAACATCCCGAACTGATCTCGACCGTACCGCTGGAACTCGGGAATATCTTCGCCAAGCTTGGCACGGTCAAGCTAATTCCGCCACCGGTGCCGCTTCCACCGTTCGAGCTTCGCCAGCATTGGCATCCTCGATTTCATGACGAACCGGGGAACATCTGGCTTCGCCAACTCATCAAACGTACTTTTGAACACTATCCCGGATTCCCGGCGAGATAGCGGCCGAGGTTAGGTGAAAACGCATTGATCGCCTAAAACTGAATCAACGCGTTCAGGCCAGGTGAATCATGAAGCGAGTCATTGAGGGCAGTGACCTTAAGCAGGTCGCACTGCTTTCAACATGCAGGCGCGCAACCAGGTGCCGCCTGGGCAGCGACAAGCTGAAGATATCTGCTGATATCCCGGCAGCCGGCTCGATACCCCCTTATTCTGGTCCGCTCCATGTCCTTATTGAGCCTTCTCGATCCATGGGAGCCTTCGTTCAGCCTTGTCGCCATTTTCGTCATAGCGGTCATACTGTTCGCGCGTGGTTCCCGTCGTGTCCATCTCAGCCTGCCACGTCAGGCTGTATTCTGGATTGGCCTCGCGGCGTTCTATATTGCCCTGCACATGAAGCTCGACTATTACGCCGAGCACGAGTTTTTCATCCATCGGCTGCCGCATCTGATATTGCACCATCTGGCGCCGCTGATCCTGATCGCCGCCTATCCGGGAAGCGCACTTCGCGCGGCCTGCCGTTGCGCTGGCGGGTTGCCGCGCCGACTTATTTGAGCGACAAACCGGCCTGGTACGACTCTACGATGCGGTCGAGCGAAAGGTTCCGCCACGCTGTGGCTGAGCGTACCGGTCGCGAGATAGCCATTAACACGCTCATGGTTTCGGCGCGCGCCGAGAACGATAGTTCGTAGACGATAAAGAAGCGCACCGCCGCGCGGCTCTTAACGCCGGCGCCTTCATCTGCACGCACACCTCACCTTCCCACGAAACGGTATCGTCAAGCACGTCAACTGTAAGCCCTGTGCCTAGTCCATCACGGCATCCTGCACGAACGCTACCTGGCGGTCGCCGACACGAGGCTGTTTTGCACCGTGGATCACGACGACAGCGAAGGGTGCGAACACTTGACGCTCGCGACTACATCAAAGCAGGCAAAAGTGACGCTAAGAAACTTCCGCGAGAACCGCCCCGATGCAGGCAGCAGGCAATGGCGGAACGGGCAGCTGCCCGTTCATACAATCAACTGCACAGAACATCAACGAAAACTCCCATCTCACTCCCGAAACGCCGCCACGCCCCGGATTTCCACCTTTAGGGACGGGCGTGTCAACGCGCTGATTCCGATGATAGACCAGGCGGGAAATGGACGGCGGGTGAACCGCTCCTTGACTGGCAGGAACTCAGCAAGATTTTTCTCGAGGTCGACGTGATAACTGACCACTTCAACCAGATCATCTAAAGCCAATCCGGCGATTTTGAGTATCTCTTCCGTTCGCTGAAGCGCAAGTTCGGTTTGCTCCGCTATAGAGTCCGGCACCGTATTGTCCGGCCTGACGCCCACTTGGCCAGAAATAAAAAGCAGCCCTCCGGCACGTACAGCCGGCGAATAGCCATATTTTTCGAAAAATGGCTGATAGCCACCAAACACTTCATTTCCCAGCGGTACCTCAAGCGCATATCGTTGCATCTTGACTTCCTCTTATAAATTTCACTTCGGATCGATCATGCTAAAAGGTTTCCGCCAGCTTTATGCTTGCTGGATGTAGCCTTCAATTTGGTTTTGATCGGCGGAGGAACCGCTCGACCGAGTCCTTAACTAACGTTGCATATGGCGCCGCTCGCTCGTTCGCGCGCCCTAACGTTTCCACATCTGCATTGCGTGGAGAGCCCACCCCAAATGGTGGATCCGGATCGTACTCGAACAGAAGCTCCATCATTTTGGCAAACGCATTGCCCCGCAGCACCGCGGCAAGCTGGAGCCCAAAATCCAGGCCGGCAGTGATCCCGCCGCCAGTGATCCTGTTGCGGTCGGTGACCACGCGTCCTTCTGTCGGGATCGCTCCGAAAGATGTTAGAAAGTCTTTAAAAACCCAATGCGAGGTGGCCCGATAACCATTTAAAAGTCCGGCGGCGCCGAGAATTAGCGAACCTGTACACACGCTGGTGACGTATTTGGCGTTGGCTCCGATTTTCGCTACAAAGGCGATTGTCTCGGGATCATCAAGCGCCACATGAGGCCGCGTGGCCCCTGGTACCATGATGATGTCATAGGCCTCATGGGCGTCGCCAAAGGACTTGTCTGGGACCAGCGATAACCGCCGATCCGTAACGACTGGATCACGCGATTTTGCTATAAGATCGACTTCGAAATTCGGCGCACTCGCCAGAATTTGATGCGGCGCCACCAGATCAAGCGCGGTACACTCCGGATAAATTAGCATTGCGATGCGCGTAGGCTCATCAACGTTCGTCACCGAAATCTCTCATTGGTTATTGACATACTTCAGCAGGCTCATTATGGCTTAGAGCATTGTTCACGACAAAGGACTTAGACCCCTTAAATCGCGCCATGATGTTCGCGCCGACCACATGACTCTTTCCCGGTAAGCCACGGCTGCAATATTAAACTCATCCGGATTTTTCATCAGTGAAGGTTGTCATCTTTGGCATGACGGCCATTCAATGCAAGTTTGGAACACTTCCTGGAGCAGTTAATGTGCGCCTTGTTCTCCCCACAATCCAGTCTATCCCTTGAACAAGGAGAACGTAAAACACGCCGACGACAATGAGCGGAGTAAATGGATCAAGATAGACCTTTCCGACCACTGTCGGACCGCCCATAAGATCGTGAACGGTGATTACACTCGTGACAGCAGACGCCTTTACCACCGCGATCGTCTCACTGCCTAAATTTCCCAATATAGATCGGAATGCGATGGGAGCCTGAATACGAAAAAACACGCGCTTTTTCGTCATCCCGATGGCATTTCCTGCCTCCACGAGGCCCTGAGGAACCATTATCAGTCCACCACGAACAATTTCTCCCAGGTAGGCGGCATTATTGATGCTTAGAACAAATACCGCCACCCTGAACGGTGACATAAGAATAAGGTTCCAGAATGGACCGACACCAAACCAGGGAACGCGGGGCAGGCCATAGTAGACAAGGAAAAGCAAAACGAGCAGCGGAATTCCGCGAAATACAAAGATATAGAATTGGGCAACATAACGCAGCAACGCATTCCCAAACGCCTGCATGCAAGCAAGGCCAGTACCGGCCATGACTCCAAAAGTCATACTGAGTACCGTGAGTGCCACGGTTATGATGAAGCCTTGCAGAACAGTGTCCCAGAAGGCACTGACTTGAAGGATAGATAGATTAATCATCGCTCACCTCGATAGCTGAATTCGAGCTTCAAACCGATGCTGAACGAAGCCCGATACCGCAGAAATGAACAAATACAATATGGCTGCGATAGAGTAGCCGAGAAGCGGATCTCTGATTGAGCCAGAGATAATGTTTGTGGTTCGGCTTAACTCCTGAACCCCGATCAAGGACGCCAAAGCAGAAATTTTGAGCATTACGAGGAAAAGGTTTCCAAGGGCAGGGGTTGCAGACCGCATCACAAGCGAAACTACGATCCTCCGACGCACTTGCCATCTTGACATGCCAATCGCGTAGCCAGCCTCGATGAGCCCTTTGGAAAGAACCAACATCCAATCTCTGAAAATGACCGCTGCATATGCGCCAAATTGTACTGACAACGCTATCAGCACTGCCACAGTAGGATTTGCACCGGGCATTTGCTGCCCGATCAACCTCCCAATTTTTCCAAGCGCAATGTTCGAGCCGTAAAAGAAGATGAATATCACCATCATTTCCGGCAGCCCGCGGAACAGGTTCATATAGGCGGTCCCACATCGAGCCATCACCTTCGCTGGCGAGAGGCTTGCGAAAGCAACGAAAAGTCCGATGACGATACTTATGGGAAAACAAGCAACGGACAATATAACAGTTAGGGCAACGCCTTGAAACCAGAAACCGATGTACGGAGCGACGGTATCAAGCATCATGGCACCCCGGAAATATCGCGCATGTCATTTTGACGTGAATTTCACACCGAAATATTTATTGGAAAGTTTATCGAGCGTTCCGTCGGAAATCGCCGCAGCGATGCCCTTGTTGATTTTTTCTGTAAGTTCCGGTGAGCCCTTGCGGAAAAACCAGGCCCGGCCAAGTCCAACCCCGTTGCTTCCGTAGTTAACCTTATCGACGTACTTGTATTTTCCGGTGCTCACGAATTCGCTTTGCATTTGAAGGTTGTCACCTTGAAATGCAGCAATGCGTCCGGTATCAAGATCCAGGACCGCAGCGTCCGGACTATCATAGCCGCGGATATCCGTATTTGCACCCAGCGTATCCCGGATGTATTGGTAAAAGTTCTGGGTGCCAGTAATCGTCCCAATCGATTTACCTTTTAGGCCGTTCAGGCCACCCGGGATATTTGTTGTAGTTGGTACGATAAACGCATACCCAACCTTATAGATGGTTGAACTGACATCGTATTTTTTCAACCGGGGCTCGGTTTCGGTCACAGTTGTACCAATCATGTCGATTGTGCCGGCTTCCAACGCAGTCCAGATTCCATCCCAAGGTACGTTGGAGATTTCGCACCTCGCGTTTATCTTTTGGCAAACCGCCTTGGCAAGTTCAACTTCGAAACCTGACAGTTGGCCTGTCGCATCGACAAAGGCAAAAGGCTTGTACGCGGCATCGATTCCGATCTTGATCGTATCCTCCGCTCTGGCTGCAGTTGTTAACGACAATGACATCAACGCCGTCACGACGAGCTTCGACACATTCCCCTGCATTTTCATGTTGTTCCCTTTCTATGAATATCAGCGTTGGCTGGTTAATCGTTGTAGCGTTTTAGAAACGACGCCAACGTTGGCGACTGTGGATTGGTTAGCACCTCCTTCGGACTGCCGCGCTCTTCAACCCTGCCGCCAAGGAGGTAAGAAACTTCTGTAGATACCTCGAGAGCAAATTTCATTTCATGCGTTACGATAATCATGGTTCTACCATCCTCTGCGAGTTGCTTGATGACACGCAGAACCTCGCCAACAAGTTCAGGGTCCAAAGCTGATGTCGGCTCATCAAACAGAAGTATTTCTGGCTCCATTGCGAGCGCACGGGCAATTGCAACACGCTGTTGCTGTCCACCTGACAACTGCGCAGGATAATGTCCGCTTCTATCAGCCAATCCAACCTTCTCAAGATACGAACGTGCTCGCTCAGCCGCGTCTTTGCGCGACATCCCAAGAACCTCTGTCGGTCCTTCCATAACATTTTCAAGAGCAGTGCGATGCGGCCATAAATTGAATGATTGGAAAACCATCCCAACCTTTCGTCTCAATCTGACCAGTTGCAGTTGCTCCCTTCGAGAACGCTTGCGCTGGCCCAGCGCTGGAAAGATCTCATCGTCGAGAACTATCTCTCCATCAGTAGGTTCCTCAAGAAAATTAATGCATCGGATCAGAGTGCTCTTTCCTGATCCGGAACTGCCGATGAGCGTGAGCACGTCTCCCTTTTCTGCGGACAGGCTCACGCCTTTCAAGACCTCCAGCGGCCCAAAGAATTTTCGCAGGCCCCGTACCTCGAGCAAGGAATTCGTTTGGTTCATAGAGAGCTTTTCCTCACAAAATTATCAAAAATAGCGCCTTGTTGGACGCTTAACTAGTAGAAAATCTCGACTGATTCCAATGCCCAAGGACCGCTCCTCCAAGATCGTGGACGGCCATTCGGGCTGCTGCCAATGCATCGGGCCGTTGACCAATCATGTCAGTCCATTCACATCGCCCAAACATCCGATGTTGAAACCATCTTCGGCTTGGCCAAAACAATAGCTGCGGCTAAAAGCGATAGGCTCACCGCAGCTTTGCGAAAGCGGATTTCAGATTCTTTCTGAGCTTGGATGACATGAAACCCTCCTGTTCTTGTCATGCGGCTCCTGCCAGTCTTATATGCAACAAGCATGCCAGCGTCAGTACCAATCATCGGATTCTTCCGGTTCTCTTCTCCGGTAGGAGTTCGTTCATTCGAGGTTGAGACAGCGATATTCTTAAGTGGATTTTCGGTCACGTATCCAACTGTACGCTTGGCCGCTTCATGTATTTTCGGCAAACACACTGTCGCTGTCGTGGACATCCGGGCAAATAAGCCGCTGCGTTGTCCGTCCTTTGAAGACGGCGTTCGGTCGGATATGGGGGTCGCTAATGCGTAATACCGAATGAACTGAGGTCAATTGAAAGAAGTGGACGCCAACATTCCGTAAAATTGAGGAATAGAGGCATTGACGGAACGATTCTCAAGGCTGTGTACACGAAGGGATTTCGTGAAGAAGAAGACTGCCGATGACTAATGGCGTCGGTGTATCCTGGGGCCCGCGCCGATAGTCGATTTTGATGAAAACGCGGACAACTGGATTCGTGCCGCGAGGGGCGGCAAGCTTGACAATGTTGGGCAGTATCAAACTATTCGTCTACGAAACCTGCCCAGGCCTGGTTCGGTCGCTAGC